>JBEKTR010000017.1:0-24232 GCA_049515835.1 Terriglobales bacterium | reverse complement strand
CTTCCAAGACAATATCGATGCCTTTGAGCACAACGTCGAACCGCGGCTGTCTGTGAGCCGGGCGCGTGCCGCGCTTTCCATGTCTGTGCTCGTTCCCTTGACCATGGCTGCCATCGCCATGCTGGTTGGGTTTGTGGTCTTCCGCGACCGCGCCTGGAGCATTGTAGAAATTCTTCGAGCCACCCTGAGTCTTGTGCTCATCATCATTGTGTTCAACCGCTTTCTTCCGTTTGTCTGTTTTGCTCGGACGAAAGGACAATGGCTTGGGTACTGGGTGCTGATTCTGCGCGTCCTCATTTATCTGGTACTTCCCGTAACGCTGGTATTGGGTTTTCTTCAATCGGTTACTACCTTGACGCAAGAGGAATCGGGCGCGGAACCTGAAACCCAGGCTGAAGCCGTAGATGCGCTTATCGAAGCTGGCGAAGAAGAGGGCATTCTTGATGAGAGCAACCGCGACCTGATCCAGTCCGTCGTGGAATTCGGCGAAAAGACAGTCCGGGATGCGATGAAGCCACGGCCGGAGATCGTGGCGATTGCCGCCTCCGCTACCCTGGAGCAGTTGGTTGAACTCTTGAAAAATAAGCCCGTCTCCCGTTTGCCCGTGTATGAAGGGACCGTTCACAACATTGTGGGTATCGTGCATGCGCAGGATGTTCTACAAGTGCCCGACTCAGAAGCGAATACTCGAACCGTCGGCAGTATCATGCGCAAAGATGTTTACTTTGTCCCCGAGAGCAAACTGGGCAGCGATCTTCTTCGCGAAATGCAGAAAAAGAATATCCGCATGGCCATTGCGGTCGATGAATATGGCGGCGTCGCCGGCCTCGTAACGATAGAGGACCTCATTGAAGAAATTGTCGGCGAAATTCGCGATGAACACGAAAAAACCGAGTTGATTCGCGAAAGTGACCACACCTACGTTGTTCCGGGCAGCATGGATGTCGACCGGCTGGACGAATTATTTGCCATTCGTCTGGAGGGCAAGGAATCGGCGACCATTGCAGGATTGGTTAGCGAGATTGCGGGCCGCATTCCGCAAAAAGGTGAAGTTCTGGAGGAAGATGGACTGCGCTTTGAAGTGCTGCAATCGACCGAGCGGCGAGTGGAGTGGGTGCGTATCTCCGTCGTCCAACCCAAGCAGCTTAAGCTGATATAGTCTTATGTGAGGCTGTGTGCGCCTCAAGCGCAAATTTGAGCTTCTTCTGCCATGGCCTTCCGTTCCGGATTTGTCTGCATACTCGGGCGTCCAAACGCCGGTAAATCCACGTTGCTGAATACGCTCGTGGGCGAGAAGCTCGCCATCGTCAGTCCCAAACCACAGACCACACGCAACCGTATTCTGGGAATTCTTCAGATTCCCCGGCAAGCAGGCGGCAAGAAAATCGGCGGCCAAGTAATTCTCGTGGATACGCCAGGAATCCACCGCCCGGATACTTCGTTGGGTCGGAAGATGATGGCTGAAGTGGAAGAAGGTTTGGAAGGCTGCGACCTGCTTCTCGTGCTGATGGATGCGACTCGCAGACCCGACCCCGCCGACCAGATGGTTTTCGATCTGGTAAAGCGATCGGCAACTCCCGCGTTTCTCGTCATGAACAAGATTGACCTGCTGGGTGGCGAGAAAGCGAAACTGCTTCCGCTGATAGAGCGTTCCGCCAAGTCAGCCCTATTTACTGAGGTCATTCCGATCTCCGCGCGCAAGGGCGACGGTGTCGATCTTCTTCTCGAGAAAATTCTTGCCGTTTTACCAGAGGGGCCGAAATATTTCCCGGAAGATCAACTTACAGATCAACCGTTGCGCTTCATGGCAGCGGAGATCATCCGGGAGCAGGTGTTGCTTGCGACGAGTGAGGAAGTGCCTCATGCAACCACCGTCATCGTGGAGAATTTTGAAGAAGGCGACCGCCTGACCCGCATCTCTGCGGCGATTATTTGCGAGCGCGAGGGACAAAAGGCAATTCTGGTGGGCAAAGGCGGCCAAATGCTGAAGACCATCGGTACTGAGGCTCGCAAACGCATGGAAGTGCTGGTGGGGACCAAAGTATTTCTTGAACTCTTCGTGAAAGTACGTGCGGGATGGCGAGAATCTCCTGAGTTCGTGGAAGAAATTGATTGGCGCCGCCAGTTGGAAATGTTGGCTGGTGGTAAGGCTTTACTTGTCGAACCCAAGAAGGCGATAGCAAGGCGAGGCCGCGCGCGGTGAAGATTGCCCGTAAAGCAAAGGCGAAGCCTCGTTCCCGCCGTTCGAAGCTGTCACTTGAGTTGAAAGTCATGTTGGCCGCGAATCCGCACGTTATAGACCCTGTGGTCCAGTCCGTGATGAAGACCGTGCGGGGCTTGCGATGTTTTAATGGTAAAGACGATGCGGTCGAATTGGCATTGTCGGAAGCGTTAGCCAATGCGGTCGTGCACGGAGCAAAATCCGACCACACCAAGATTGTCGAGTGCGATGTTCTCTGTGATCCAGCGCAAGGGATTGTGCTCGTGGTGCGCGACCCTGGCACCGGCTTCCTTGTAGACAGAGTGCCCAACCCTCTGAAGGGCGAGAATATCTTTTCCACTCATGGGCGAGGCATTTATCTCATCAATCAACTTATGGATGAAGTGCAGTTCCTGAAAAATGGATCAGAAATCCGCATGGTAAAGAAATAAATGGCGTGGAAGTGAGCCGAGATTTTATTCTTTTACGGCGATACCCAGAGTTTTCATCTTGCGATAGAGATGGCTTCGCTCCAGCCCGAGAACTTCGGCCGTGCGGCTGATATTTCCGTGGTGTTCATCCAGCTTTTTCAGAATGTAATCGCGCTCATAAGCGGCGCGGGCTTGGTGGAGTGTGGAAAACTCCGCTCCAGCAGCTCGACGGCTACCGTCGCGGTAGACTAAGGGCGGTAGATGCTTGCGCTCAAAGCGGCTCGTGGTGGGATTCATAATGACGATTCGCTCGATGACGTTACGCAATTCACGTACGTTGCCTGGCCAGGAATACCGCCTGAGGGCCTCGATAGCATCGTCGGCAATTTCGCGGGAGCGCCGGCCATAGGCCGTGGCGAATTCCTTCATAAAATGGTGGGCTAAAAGCGGCACATCTTCCTGCCGTTCGCGCAGCGGCGGCACAGAAAAAGGAATGACATTCAGACGGTAAAATAAATCTTCGCGAAAATTGCCAATTGAAATCTCCTCTTCTAAATCCTTATTGGTCGAGGCAATGACCCGAACATCGACGGGTAACAGTTCTTCGCCGCCAACCGGCGTAACTTTCTGTTCATCAAGCGTGCGCAGCACTTTGGACTGCGTCTTCAGGCTCATGTCGCCGATTTCGTCGAGAAAAAGTGTACCCCCATGGGCGCGCTGAAACGTACCCTCTTTGTCGCCATTGGCCGCGGGAAAAGACCCCTTCTGATGCCCGAAGAGTTCGCTTTCAATGAGGTCTTCAGGAATGGCAGCGCAATTCACCCCTACGAACATCTCATCCTTGCGCAGGCTGTGGGCATGAATCGCGTGCGCGACCAGTTCTTTTCCAGTACCGGATTCACCAAAAATCAAAACCCGCCCATTCGTGGGCGCCATAATCTGGATTTGCTGGCGCAGAGCTTTCATCGGGATGCTGTCGCCGACGATGGCGCTGTTTTGCACGAGTTGTTTCTTGAGTTCGCGGTTCTCGCGACGCAGTCTCCGAGAATCCAAAGCATGACGGATTAGCGCCAGAGTCTTGTCAATGGAAAGAGGCTTCTCGAGAAAGTCATACGCGCCCAGCTTGGTTGCTCGCACGGCAGTTTCGATGGTGCCGTGCCCTGAAATCATGATGACCTCGGGCGCATCCGGCAGGGCTCGAATCTTCCCTAGTGCCTCCAACCCATCCATGTGTGGCAGCCAAATGTCGAGCAGAACAAGATCGATATTGTGCTTAGCCAGCGTTTCCAAAGCAGCTTCGCCGCTGGCCGCTCCTATCGTGGTATATCCCTCGTCTTCCAGCACGCCTTTAAGCGTCTGCCGGATGCTGGCTTCGTCATCCACAATCAGTAGGTTAGGCATGTTCAATAAGAACGGATGGTTTGACGTCGGGTGCGAGCGGCAATTCAATGATAAATCTCGTGCCCGCCGGGTGATTTTCCTCCACGCGAATCGAGCCGTGGTGGTCTTCGACGATCCTGCTCACGATGGCAAGGCCGAGGCCGGTCCCGCGTTTCTTTGTGGAGAAGTAGGGCAGAAAAAGTTTTTCTTTCAACTCCGATGTTACACCGTGACCGCTGTCTGCAACGGAAATCTCAACGGCGTCGTGGCTCGTTACCAACATCGTGGAAACCTGGATTTCGCGCAAGGGTACGTCTTGCAATGATTCGGCGGCATTATCCACGAGGTTGGCGAGAGCGCGTTTCATACTCTCAGGATCGGCCATGACGCGCGGCAAACCGGGCTCCAGAAAAGTCAACAAGCGGATGTTATTAAGGCGACCATCGAACATCGCCAAGGATGAAGCGACGATCGAATTGATGTCCGAGGGTTGAGGTTGTGCCGTAGGGAAGCGGGCCAACGTGGCAAATTCATCTACCAACGATCGCACAGTTTCCACCGCGCTCGCGATTGTTGCGGCTGAACTCCCAATAACTTCTGTGGACGCGGCGGTCGATATCGGCTGCTTCGCCAGATGACGCCGAATTCGATCGGCTGAAAGTGCAATTGGGGTGAGGGGGTTCTTTATCTCGTGAGCAACACGGCGTGCCACTTCGCGCCAGGCAGCCTGCTTTTGTGCCTTCAGCAAATCAGATAAATCTTCGAAAACCAGCACATGACCAAGATTGCGACCATCATGCCGTAAGGTCGCTACCGTGGCCGCAACATTGACTGGCGAATGACGGACCTGCAATTCCATTTGGGTAGTGGTGGTGCCCATGCGGTCGGCCCGGCGGAGAAGTGGTTCGATGTCTTGAATCATTTCCGGAAGGAAAACGTCTTGCAAACGGGATCCGATCAAAACTCCCGGCGTTTCGGATTCGGAAGCCGTCGGATGAAATAGACGTAGTAAGGCATGATTGACGTGCGTGATGCGACGCTCCGCATTTAAGGAAAGTACTCCCGTCGGTATACTTTCGAGAATCGTTTCCATGTGTTGCCGCCGCTGCTCCAGTTCACGGCTGGAATCTTCAATTTGCTTGCGGCTATTTTCCAGTTCTTCCGCCATCCGGTTAAAAGAATGGACGAGGTCGCCGATCTCGTCTGCCGCCGGAACTTCTACACGGTGGTCAAGCCGGCCACGCGAGATTTCTTGTGTCGCGGCCGCAAGAGCAGCAACGGGCCGAGTCACCAATTTCGATAAGTAAAGTGCGAGCCAAGTCGTGGCGAATAACACCAGGACCGTCAGCAGCAACAGCAAGTCCATGTAGGTGCGCCGCAAGAGTCGTCGTTCATGGCTGAGATCAACATAGCGTTGTTGACTTGCCTCTACGCGCTGTACAAGAGCGGAAAATTTCTGTGGTAGTGGCATTGCCACGAGGATGGCATCGTGCTCGTTCACGGCAGCGACTCCAACCACGTAATCGATCTGGTCCCATGTAAATCTCGATGTCGCATTGAGCTTGGATGGGAACGAGAACAACTTTTGCCGTAGGAGGCCCCATTCTGCGGGCATCCCGAAGCTGGCTTCCAGGTCGCCGTCCCGGAGCGCCACGGCGAAGCCACCTTGTAGTGTGGGCTCATGTCCCTTCAAACCCGCCGCAAGGGACGAGAAGTCTCCGTTCGCAAAAAAGCGATGCGTCTCTTCAGTGGATGCAATGTTCTGCGCTTCCGCGCGCGCGTTCTGGGCGGCGTAATCGCTAAGCAATGCGGCAACTTCGCCTGTTTCCTGGCGGACTTCTTCCACTGGAATTGAGAACCATTTCTCAATCGACCGGTTCATCAATCCATAGGCGAAAAAGAACATGATGATCGTGGGTAGAAACGAAAGTAGAAGGCTGGCAACCACCAGGCGCGTGCGGAACGTTGACCCCAAAACTCCCATGCGTCTTTCCGCGAACAGCTTCAGCAAATTTCGCGCTAATACGAATGTCAGCGCCACGAACAAAAGGAAAACCAGCACCGACACCGAAGCAAAAAACAGCAGTTGCTGGTTCGTGTCCGGATTTAAGAACGGCAAATCAAAAGACGTCTGCGGAAGGATGACGGCGAAGACCAGCACAACCCCGATGGACAGGAGAATGACGGCTTTCTTACGATTGAATGTCTTTTCTTTTTCTGGTTTACGAGTTGGAGAGGTGGCCGACAGTTTTTCGTCCTGCCCTTTGATCTCCGGAGGGCTACCGGATAGTGATGCACACATTATAAGGGACTTGCGAGAAGGGCGGCGAACGTCGATGTCGACTCAGTATTTGGTCTCCTCAGGCCGTTACCGCTGCTTACCGGAGTACATGTCCACTGGAATGAACCTCCGCTAAAACCCATGCCTGGCAAGGTTTCCGCGTTTCGGCGCTGTTTGGCGGTGACGAATTGTGCAGTACAAGTACCAAAGTTACTGGTGTAGTAACGCATCTGCTGTGACAATTTGTGTCACCACAAGCTACGCGAGTCCTCCGTGTCCAAAATTGCGGGAGCATGTGTGCACCGGCGTGATTGACCGCCGGATGGATTAGGAGATCGAGGCATGTCACAACGGCTGGGAGACCTTCTCGTCAAAGAGAAGATCATTACACCAGAGCAGTTGCAGCAAGCGACGAAGACGCAGAAGGAACAGAACTGCCGTCTTGGGGCCGCGCTTGTGAAATTGGGCTTCCTCACTGACGAAGATGTCACCAATTTTCTTTCGCGTCAGTACGGTATCCCCGCCATCAATCTCTCTTATTTTGAAATCGATCCCGCGGTCGTAAAACTGATTCCTCACGAAACCGCAAAACGCTACCAAATCCTTCCTCTGAGTCGTGTGGGAGCTTCATTAACCATCGCCATGGTTGATCCGACCAACGTCTTCGCGATGGACGATATCAAGTTCATGACCGGTTTCAACATTGAGCCGGTCGTAGCATCAGAAAGCTCCATCATTGAAGGCATCGAGAAAGCTTACGGCTCGACGAAAGAAGAAGATCTTGAAACCGTCATGCAGTCGATGTCGGAAATGGATGAAGCCGACGTCGAGTTGCAGGCGGAACAAGCGGAAATGGAACTTTCGCAGCTGGAAAAAGCAGCTGACGAGGCCCCTATCGTAAAGCTCGTAAACCTCGTTCTAACGGACGCCGTGAAACGAGGCGCCAGCGACATTCACATGGAACCATACGAGAAAGAGTTCCGCGTCCGCTTCCGTATTGACGGTGTGCTCCAGAGCATCATGTCCCCGCCGCTCAAATTGAAAGACGCCATTACCTCCCGGCTGAAAATCATGTCCAAGCTCGACATCAGCGAGAAGCGCCTTCCGCAAGACGGTCGCATCATGCTGAAGATGCAGCTCAACGGAAAGAAAAAGCAGCTCGACTTTCGCGTAAGTACGCTTCCCACATTGTGGGGCGAAAAAATCGTCATGCGGTTGTTGGACAAAGAAAACCTGCGGCTCGACATGACGAAGCTGGGCTTTGAACCGGAATCGCTCGTCAAGTTTGAGAAGGCCATTCTGAAGCCCTACGGCATGGTGCTCGTAACCGGGCCTACAGGTTCCGGCAAGACTAATACCCTGTATTCCGCCATCTCGCGCCTGAACCAGCCCGATACCAACATTATGACCGCGGAAGACCCCGTCGAATTTCAGTTGAGTGGCGTCAACCAGGTGCAGATGAAAGAGCAGATCGGCCTAAACTTCGCCGCCGCGCTGCGCGCATTTCTCCGACAGGATCCGAATACGATTCTCGTTGGCGAAATCCGTGACTTTGAAACGGCTGAAATTGCCATTAAGGCCGCGCTCACGGGGCACCTTGTGCTCTCCACGCTGCACACGAACGGCGCGCCCGAAACCATTACCCGCTTGATGAACATGGGTATTGAGCCCTTCCTGGTCGCAACCTCGGTGCACCTTATTGTCGCCCAGCGTCTGATCCGCAGGATTTGCAAGGACTGTAGCGAACCAGTGGAAGTCCCCATCCAGGCCTTGATTGACGAAGGGTTTTCGCCAGAAGAAGCCAAGAGCGTCAAAGTACAAAAAGGCAAAGGCTGCGGCGTCTGTAATAACTCAGGCTACAAGGGACGCTGTGGATTATACGAAGTCATGGAAGTGGACGATGAAATCAAAGAACTCGTTCTTGTAGGCGCTTCAGCACAGGAATTGAAGAAAAAGGCCATCGAGCGCGGGATGATCACATTGCGCCGCAGCGGCTTGATTAAAGTCGCCGCGGGCATGACGACGCTTGAAGAAGTGGCCCGCGAAACCATTCACTAGAGCTTGAAGGAGAAACGAACATGGGGTTGTCGTTAAGTGATTTGCTAAAACGCATGCTGGAAATGAGCGGAAGCGACTTGCATTTGACCACCAACTCGCCACCGCAGGTTCGCGTTCACGGACATCTTGTGCCGCTGGATCTGCCGCAGTTGACGCCAGCCGAAACCAAGCAATTGGCATACAGCGTCATGACGGATTCGCAGAAGCACCGCTTTGAAGAAAACCTCGAAATGGACTTCTCCTTCGGCTTGAAGGGCTTGGCTCGCTTCCGCGCCAACGTATTCAATCAGCGTGGCGCAACCTCAGCAGTGTTTCGTGTCATTCCTTTCGAGATTAAGTCGTTTCATCAACTCGGCCTTCCCAAAGTTGTAAGCGCCATGTGTGACAAGCCTCGCGGGCTCGTTTTGGTCACCGGCCCGACGGGTTCCGGCAAGTCTACAACGCTCGCAGCCATGATTGACAAGATCAACACAGAGCGCCATGACCACATCCTGACGATCGAAGACCCGATCGAATTCGTTCACATGAACAAGAACTGCGTGGTCAACCAGCGCGAACTTCATGCGGATACGAAAAGCTTCACCGACGCCCTTCGCGCCGCCCTTCGTGAAGACCCGGACGTGGTGCTCATCGGCGAAATGCGCGATCTCGAAACGATCGAGTCCGCCCTGCGCATCGCAGAAACCGGCCACTTAACTTTCGGAACGCTGCACACCAACTCAGCGTCTTCGACCATTAACCGCGTAATCGATGTATTTCCATCGCACCAGCAGTCACAAATTCGCGCCCAGCTCTCGCTCGTGCTCGAAGGCATTATGTGCCAAAGCTTGTTGCCAAAAGCTGATGGCAAAGGCCGTGCTATGTGCATGGAAATCCTTGTGCCCAACGCTGCGGTACGCAACCTGATTCGCGAAGACAAAATTCACCAGATCTATTCCTCCATGCAGTCGGGCCAGGAAAAGTTTGGTATGCAGACGTTCAATCAGGGCTTGGCGACGCTGTATCTGCAAAAACAGATCACGCTGGAAGTCGCCCTGGCGCGGTCCAGCAATCAGGATGAATTGCAGGAAATGATCAATCGCGGCGCCGGTTTGATTTCGAAAAGCCAAACGACACCTATGAGCAAGGCCGCAACACCCGGCAAGCATTAAGACGGCGAGCTGGACAAAAAACGGAACTACGAGCCAGACAAGAAATGCAAACGGGACGCAGGTAACAAGGAGAGACTCAAATGCCAGTTTTTACATTTTCAGGGAAATCCGCCAACGGCGAGAAGGTCAGCGGCGAACGCACCGCTCCCAATAAGCAAATGTTGGTGACGCAGTTGCGTCGCGAGCAAATTACACCAGGCGCAATCCGCGAAAAAGGCAAGGAGTTCGTCCTGCCGACGTTTGGATCCGGCAAGGTGAAAACCAAGGAAATCGCCATTTTCTTCCGGCAGTTCTCCGTCATGATTGACGCGGGCTTGCCTCTGGTCCAGTGCCTCGAGATTCTGGCGGCCAACCAGGAGAACCTGGCATTTCAGAAGGTCTTGACGGGCGTCCGCACCACAGTCGAAGGAGGTTCAACATTGGCCAACGCCATGCGGCAGTTCCCAAAAGTGTTTGATGATTTGACCGTCAACATGATGGACGCGGGAGAAACCGGCGGTATTTTGGACATCATTTTGCAACGTCTTGCGACCTACGTTGAAAAAGCCGTCAAACTTAAATCGGCTGTGAAGTCGGCGCTGATTTATCCGGTCGCCGTCATCAGCCTCGCCGGATTAATTGTGGCCGCGCTGCTCAAGTGGGTCGTGCCGATCTTTGCCAACCTTTTTGCCGGTTTGGGCGTCACCCTGCCGCTGCCAACACGCATCGTCATCGGTCTCAGCACGTTTATCGGACAATTCTGGTGGTTCTTCATTCTCGGAGGCGTGGGAATGGTGTTCGGTATTAAGCAGATTCGAGCCAATCCGAAGGGGCGCTACGTTACGGACAAGATCTTGTTGCACACACCCATCATTGGAATGTTGTTGCGTAAGATCGCCGTGGCCCGATTTACTCGAACCTTGGGCACTCTGATTACCTCGGGCGTGCCGATTCTTGAAGGTCTGAGCATCACCGCGCGAACCTCCGGCAACGCCGTCCTGGAAGAAGCCTTGTTGAAGGTTCGCAAAGCGATTGAGGAAGGCCGCACCATTGTCGATCCGTTGCGCGAGTCGGGCGTATTCCCCAACATGGTGACTCAGATGATCGGAGTCGGTGAAGCGACCGGCGCCATGGATTCCATGTTGCAAAAAATCGCCGACTTCTATGAAGACGAAGTGGATGCCGCAACCAAAGATATGTTGGCCATGCTGGAGCCAGTCATTATCGGCATGTTGGGCGTTTGCGTCGGTGGCATCGTCATTTCGTTGTATATGCCGCTGTTCTCGATGATCGCCAAGTTGGCAGGCTAAATAGAGGATCATGATTCACAGGATATGCGGACGGTGGCGTAGGGAAGACACGCGCTCCGTCCGTATCCGGGATTGGGTCCAATGGAACGGGTGGAAGGGCACATCGTATATCCATCGCCGCGTGATGCGCAGAGGCTCTAGTTCAATTCATGCAATCAATGTTTGATGAGCGGCAATGGCTGGCGTGGTTGGCGAAGGCCCGTATCCTGATCCTCACGTTTCTGCTGGGCATTGAGCTCGCCATCTCGCAGCTCACGCCGAGTCCTTTACCTCTGAAATTGTTCGTAGAAAGTATTCTGCTGTGGTACGCCGTTTCTGTTTTTTATCTCTTGCTTTTTTCTGTCTGGAACGAAATACGCTTGCAAAGTATTTTGCAGGTCCTAACCGATCTGGCCATGGTCACGCTGATTGTTCATGCGACCGGCGGTGTAGACAGCTCTTTTAACTTCTTATACCCGCTGGTGATCATTGTCGGGTGCATCCTGCTGCCCCGGCGCTGGGCTTATCCGATTGCAGCTTCTGCATTTATTTTGTTCGGCACCGTACTTGAGCTGGCCTATTTTGGAGTCATCCATTCGTATTCGGTTACGCATCCGCCCCTAAAAGCTTTTCAGGCCATCATAGTTGTAAATTTCTTTGCGTACCTCGCTGTTGCCTATTTGGCCGGTTTGTTGGCGGCCAAACTGCGACAGGTGGACGTCAAACTGAAGCACACCAGCGGTGCCCTGGAAAATTTGCAAGCGCTGCACGAGAACATTGTGCAATCCATCAGCAGTGGTCTTATTACCACTGCACTGGATGGGCACGTTACTCTTTCGAATCACGCTGCGCAGAAGCTTCTGGGCCGTTCTGAGCGCGAGTTGTGGGGACAGCCAGTGCAGGCGCTCTTTCAAGATACCCTGCCGGAACAGCCCCATTCTGGTGCCCACAGTGAGGTTCGTTACAAGACACCAAGCGGTTATGGCAAAACCTTCCGCGTGATGGTTTCTGAACTAACCGTTCCTGAACGAGGTGCAATAGGGCTCGTATATACGCTGGATGATCTCACGGAGATCCGGCGTCTGGAGCGGGAAGTCCGCATGCAGGACCGGTTGGCGGCGGTCGGCCGTTTGGCTGCGGCGATTGCGCATGAAATCCGCAACCCTCTCACATCTATTGCTGGCTCCGTCAGCATGCTCTCCGAAGTTCCGAACTTGAGTGATGAGCACCGGCAATTGTTGCAGATCGTGACTCGCGAATCGGACCGCCTCAACGCCATAATCACCGACTTTCTTTCGTATTCCCGTGGCAAAAATTACCAGTTCGCACCGGTCAATGTAATCCCGTTGCTGGAAGATACGCTCACCCTGCTGCAACACCGCCTGGCGGCAGAAAACTCTGGAATTTCCATTGTGCGCAATTACGCGCTCACAGAAGCTTTTACTCTCGCGGACGGTGACAAACTCAAACAAGTCTTCTGGAACTTTTGTGAAAATGCCCTGCGTGCGATGCGCCAGGAGGGGACACTCAAGGTCTCTGTGGAAGCAATTGGTGAAGAGTGGCAGCTTAGTTTCGCCGATACCGGTGTAGGAATATCGCCGCAATTGGCGGGCAAGATTTTTGAGCCTTTTCAGTCGCAATTTGAAGGCGGGACGGGCCTCGGCCTCGCGATTGTCTATCAGGTCATTCAGGCGCACGAAGGAAAGGTCTGGGCTCGGTCAAAGCCAGGGCAGGGAAGCGAATTCGTACTGCGTCTAAAACGACTGGCCGCGGGCGAGACTATCCCCGACGCGTCCATGCAAGCGTCGCCTGGGACAGTGGTTCAAATGAAAACACTTGCCGCATCCGCCGGCGCGAAGGAGGGAGCGCATGGGTAACATTCTTGTTTGCGACGATGAACGCTCCATCTGCGAAATGCTCGACATCGCGTTGCGCCGCGAAGGTCACAAAGTCGAAACCGTAAACTCCGGCGAACTCGCGAAACGCAAGCTCGACGGGGCCATCTACGATCTCATTATTACCGATATCAAGATGCCAAATGTCAGTGGCATTGAAGTTTTGCGGCACGCGCACCAGGTATCACCGGAAACCGCCGTCATTTTGATCACCGCCGTGGACGACTATGAGGCCGCTGTCCAGGCCGTCAAGGCCGGGGGCGCGACCGATTACATTCGCAAGACGCCAGGCTTGGTCAATGAGATTAAGCTAGCCATCAATCGCGCTCTCGAGAAAATGGCATTGAGCCGCCAGAACTTTGCGTTTAAACGCGACGCCGCAGGCCGCAATTCCCTCGACAATATCGTCGGTGTGAGCGGCGCGATGGAAAAGCTGAAACAAACGGTGCGAACCGTTGCTTCCACGCAGAGTACGGTACTGATTTACGGCGAGAGTGGAACTGGGAAAGAGCTTGTGGCGCGGGGCGTTCACGTCTGTTCACCGCGCGCGGCCGAGCCTTTTGTTTCCATCAACTGCGGGGCGTTTCCAGAAACGCTGCTCGAAAGCGAGCTTTTCGGCTACGTGAAAGGCGCGTTCACCGGAGCCAATCAGAACAAACGTGGTCTCTTCGAAGTCGCCAACGAAGGCACGGTGTTTCTTGACGAAATCGGCGAAATGACGCTGACCATGCAAGTGAAACTCCTACGGGTGCTGCAAGAGCGTACTGTGCGTCCAGTGGGGGGCACCGCGGAGATTCCGATTGACGTGCGAGTAATCGCCGCCACCAATCGCGATCTCGATCATCAAGTCGCCGCAGGCAATTTTCGCGAGGATTTGTATTATCGTCTGAATGTGATTCCAGTTTCCGTTCCCCCGTTGCGGGAGCGCCGCGAAGATATTCCGCTGCTGGTGAATCATTTCCTCAAGAAATACGCGCCGGCTGCGGGCAAGAGCATTACACGAGTCAATCCGCAGTCGCTCGAAGTTCTCTGTGGATACGATTGGCCTGGAAACGTCCGTCAGCTCGAAAACACCGTAGAGCGGGCCGTTGCTCTAGAGACCGCTGAAGAACTTCACGCCGAACTGCCGATCGAACGGGCAAAAGCCCGCGCTGCGGCAGCCGGAGTCAACGGCGCTCCCGTCATACCGAACGGCGCCATTCTGCCGGAGGGGATGGACATGGAAAAGTATGTAGCGGATATGGAAGTTTTGTTGCTGAAATCCGCGTTGAGCCAGTCGAACGGAGTTCAGACCCGTGCCGCGGACCTTCTGAAAATCTCCTACCGGTCGTTCCGGCACCTCATGAAAAAGTACGAACTGTAAACATCAGCGATTAGCCTTTAGCAATTAGTCAAAACTCGAATTATTCAAGCCGCAAAGACTAGATGCCAAATGCCAGATGCTAACCGCTGCCCTTCTTCAATTGCTGCTTCCAACCCAATACGCGGGCCTTTGCTCCTTCTACTTCGGCCTCGTCGATCATTCCTTTTTTCTGGTAAATCACAGAAAGGCTGGTGTGTGCGAGAACATCATCAGGATCCAGTTCGGCGATTCTATTGGCGACAACGATCGCTTCATCTAGCCGATTGAGATCGACTAGTACTTTCGCCAACCCGTGCATCGCCTCGGTGAAGGTGGGATCGGCGGCGACGGAGTTTTCATATTCTCCGAGCGCGCGCTCAGGATCGCCCTCGGCGAGGAAGTCTAACGCTGCGTAGTAATGGTCTTCGGCGTTCTGTCGGGGGTTTTGCGTCATGCAGAATATCTGGCCAGCAAATGGGATTGTAGCATCCGTCGTGAGACGATCGCGCGCATCGTGAAGGCTCGCGTCTGTGCTAAGTCTTTTGTTGATTGATGCTTACAGGGATTCGTTGGTATGATGCTTAAAGAGGGGGCCATGCACACGATCATTCGTTTCTGGTGGAATGCTACTCGCGGTCACCGGCTCACACCCTGGCGTAGTTCCTATCTTCTGTGGAGAGTGGAAACCTACTGCGGCGTCAAGATGAAAGACATCGGTTTCCTGGAATTTTGGGAGTTTGTCTGGTACGAGCGGGCCAACCTTTGGCGCTTTCTAAAATGGACAAGTGAAATGGATCGGTACGTTCATCCCAAACCGAAAACGTCGTAAACAGCAGTACCTACTGTCCGCTTCCTGCGGCGGTCGCCCCTTGCAATTGGATATTCACCTCGGCACCCTTGCCCACGCCTGTTAATTGCGCAGCCGAGCCACGATTGGCGGCTATTTCCAGATATCCCATGCTGCCGACAATGCCGAAAACTTCCCCGGGCTCACCCTCCGCGTACAAGGTATGAATGTTGGTGACCTCTTTCTTCCCCACCACAATTTTGAAGGGCAGAGGGTCCAGCTGCATCAACATGGGCACATCTTGCGGCGTGAAATTTGTAATTAGATTTCCAAACCGATCCACCTTCAGCACGACCCCCTTGATGCCTTTTTCTACCGGCTTGGGTTTCGGCGCATTGAACCGCACAAAATCCGTGATCTCCTCGCCGAACTTTTCGGAATCGACTCCTTTTGCCAGATAGGCGGCGATGGGAGCAAAGATGTCCCGTCCGTGGAACGTTTTACTAACGGGCTGTAGCGAATAGTGCTCGGCTGTCACATGGCGAACATGCATACGCTCCTCGCGCGCATAGACCAGCGACAGAACTCCATTATCCGGAGCCACAAAATGATGACGTTCGGTGCTGACCAGAATGGGACGTCTCGCCGTACCCACGCCGGGGTCCACAATCACCAGATGGACTGTGCCTGCAGGAAAATAGGAATATGCCTGCGCGATGGTTAACGCCCCGTCGAGCACGTCGAACGCCTGCACCGCGTGCGAAATATCTACAATTTGTGTTTCGGGGGCAATGTCTAAGATGACCCCCTTCATGGTTCCCACGAAGTGGTCGCTTAGGCCGAAGTCGGTAGTCAGGGTAACGATGGGCTGGTGCGGCAAAGGCTGTCCTCGCAATTCGAGATGAAAACCTCGAAAAATCGAAAGTAACCTGTCGATGGAGCCGAGTCAAGGCACGGAGGTAATCGCTACTTCAAGCTTTCTAAGTAGGCTACGAGTGCGTCCATTTCCTCGGGCTTAAGCTGCGGCGTGGGCATGCCGCCGGCTTTCATCTTTGGCGTGGGATCCTTCAAGAGCGCCTCTACCTGCTGCGAAGAATACTTTCCGCTGAGACCGATTAATTTCGGCGCCGCCGCCGTTCCGCTGCCGCCATCGCCATGGCAAGCATTGCATGATTGCTCTTCGAAAATATTCTTGCCCTTTGCAGCCTGGGGATTCGCCAGTGCCACGTTCGCCGCCGCTAATGTTGCTGCCGAGGAATCCGGCTCAAAGGGTTCCAGCATATATTGTTTGTTGTCTTCGTCCTGCTTCATTAGCTTGGTGGCGACGCCCAAGTCCACGGCGTCATCGTGATAGCTCATCGTTGTGAGGGTCACGATCCCCACCAGGATTCCCGCAAACGCGCCAACGGCGATGGGTCGCTTCCAGGGTCGACGTTCGCGGCTGCGGTCAAACAGTGGCGTGAAGAAAAATATGCCGCCCAGCAACGCAGGAATGACAAGAATCCCGATGATGGATGCGGGACCTTCCCAATACTTCAACCACTGAAAAGCGCCGCGATAGTACCACTCGGGGCGAGGCAGGTATTGTGTGTCCGACGGGTTCGCTTGCGGACCAAGCTCAATGGGATGAAAGTGCGCGAACAACCACAACCCAACGATCAGAAGCAGCGTGAAGCCGACATCCATCACAACTTGCCGGGGATAAAACGCCTCGCTCGGCTGTTTCGGTGCTATCGGATCCTCGTCGATGGGGCCCGCTGGGCCCGCTTTGCGAAACAGGAATACATGGCTGCCAATGAAAGCAAAAAGCAACGCTGGCAATAGAAAAACGTGCGCCACATAAAACCGTGAAATGGTCAGCGTTCCCATCTCATCGCCGCCGCGGATGAGCCGCTTCAACCATCCCCCGATGAGAGGAACTTCGCTGGCGATATTGGTTCCGATGGCTGTTGCGAAATAAGCTTTTTGATCCCAGGGCAGCAGATATCCCGTAAACGCCATACCCAGCATCAACAGGAGGAGTATGCACCCAGACATCCACAGCAATTCTCGTCTGCCCTTGAAAGACCCATAGAGAAAGGTCTGCGTAATGTGAAGCAACAACAGCACAATAATGCCGCTGGCGCCATACGCATGGATGCTACGCAGCAAAGAACCCGAAGTGACCAGCTTTGTGATGTACGCGACCGTTGTATGCGCATGATCGGCCGATGGGACGTAATACATGGCCAGCGCAACGCCCGTGACTACCTGCGAAATGAAAAGAAAAAGAAGCCCGGAGCCAAAGATATAAGCCAGCCGCGCCCCTCCGGGGATGGGTTCATCCAGCGCCGTGCGCAACATTCCACGCCAGCCAGTGCGGTGATCCAGCCAGTGGAGAAAACCACTTTGAGGCGGGTTTTCAGATTTTTCTGTCGTCAATCCATCGCTCCGTCGGCAATGAAAGCATGGTTATGAAAGCGCAGTTATGAAACTACCTGACGCGTAGGTACCAGTTGCTGGAAGTATTGGTAATGCACCTTCAGCACGCCGTCTTCAATTTTGGTTTCAAGTGTGTCCATCGACCGCCTCGGTGGACCGGAAATACGAGTTCCGTCCTCCGCAAAAGTGCCGCCATGGCAAGGACACACGAAGTGATTGCTGGCCTCCTGCCATCCCACAGAGCAACCAAGGTGCGGGCAAATAGGAGACAACACCCGCAGCTTCCCTGATCCGTCCTGCACCACGTACACGGCTTTTTCGGAGACCAGTTTTCGCCACCCGTCGCGTTGTTCCACCTGGATGAGCCGTTTCACGGGCGCCGATCCGGGCTGAAGCTCGGCCACAGGCCCTATGTCCGACCATTGAATCTCCGTTGTTTTGGCAACCAGAGGAAAAAGCACATAGCGCATGAGCGGCAGGGCCAGAACAGCTGTCATCGTGGCTGCTCCGATGCCCAACAGCGCCGCGAGAAAGGATCGTTTGCCGGGGTCGGCAACCGCGGATGCATCAGGTCCGCAAGGCTGTAAATTCGATTGATCCATGAGTCTCGCTATTTGCCTGCCAGATGGCGAATCTCCGCCACTAAGCCCTTGATCTGCGCATCGTTGAGTTTGCCGCCGAACGCAGGCATTTTGCCTTTGCCTTTATTAATCGCAGCCGCCAGTTCGTCGTCGGACATCTTCTGGATCTCGTCGGATGTGAGGTTCTTGGCCCCGAGCTGTTTGCCTGTAATTGAGCTGCCACTGCCGTCATCGGCATGGCATAAAGAACATTTGGATTTATAAAGCTGTTGGGCAGCCTTGAGGTCCTTTGCCGCGGGATCGCTCTGGGCATGGACATTTATGTTGAACATAAGCAGCATTGCAGGCACAGCCAAGGCTGGGATCACGATCGAATTGCGCACTTTCATCGGGCAGTACTCCTTTGCGGTGTTAAACCTTAGCACATTCCAGAATGCCGCAATTCTACTCCTAAAAATCGGCGCGGATTGTGACGTAGCTCACATGCCTTTGGTCATGAAAATAGAATGTTGATAGGATGATCTCAATCCCACAAATCCGGGGTAAGGATCGTACTTGTGAAGAAATCCGACCGGCTTGTCTTATTCGTCCTTCTTTTGGCCTTCTCTCAACTTGCTTCTGCTCAGCGCCTGCCTTCTAGTGTCGTGCCTAGCCATTACGAGCTTTTTCTTGATCCCGATATTGCTGCGAAGACATTCTCTGGCGAAGAAACTATCGACGTGCAAGTCACAGCGCGGACAAGAGAAATCGTCCTGAATTCGCTTGACCTCGATATTTCATCCGCTCAAATCACCTATGCGGGGAAAACAGAAACCGCCCGGGTCATTTACGACAAACCCGCTGAGATGGTCCGGTTCGGCGTCCCTGACGCCATTCCCGCCGGTTCCGCGCAAATTCGGCTGAAATTTTCCGGCCCTCTTACCAGGGGATTGCGTGGGCTCTACCTCAGCCACAGTGATCGCCGCGACTACGCCGTAACCCAGTTTGAAGGCACATACGCCCGCATGATGTTCCCCTGCTTCGACGAGCCGAACTACAAGGCCACATTCGATCTCAGCGTGGCGGCCGCTAATGGCGACACGGCAATCTCTAACGGACATATCATCACTGACACGCCCATTCCTGGAACCGGCCGCCACACAATCACTTTCTCTACGTCGCCGAAGATGTCCACTTATTTAGTCGCGCTGGCCATCGGTGATTGGCAGTGCCTGGAAAAAACCGCGGACGACATTCCAATTCGCGTGTGCGCCGTGCCGGAAAAGAAGAATCTAGGCCGGTTCGCTCTGGATGTGGCCGATCATTCCATTCAGTTTTACAACCGCTGGTACGGCATTAAGTATCCCTTCGGTAAACTCGATATGCTGGCCATCCCCGATTACGAGTGGGGCGGGATGGAAAACACAGCGTCCATTTTTTATCGCGATTCCGCGCTGCTGTTCGATGATTCGAAGGCATCCGTTTTCGAACGTCGCTATCAGGCTGTGATCATCGCCCACGAAATTGCTCATCAATGGTTTGGTGACCTTGTTACCCCCGTCTGGTGGGATGACATCTGGTTGAACGAAGGCTTTGCAACTTGGATGGAAACCAAGCCCATCGCGGCTTGGCATCCCGAATGGCATCTGGATGAAGAAGACGCCGTCTCGGCCCAGCAAATCATCAGCCTCGACTCGCTGGGAGCCACGCGGGCCATTCATGGCGATCCCAAGACGCCATCTGAAATTAAAGAAATGTTCGATGGCATTACATATCAAAAAGGCGGGGCCGTACTTTCAATGCTCGAGTCTTACGTCGGACCTGAGACGTTTCGGAAGGGCGTAAACGTCTATTTGCAGGCCCATGCCAACGGCAATGCCACGGCTTCCGACTTCTGGAGCGCGATGACGCAAACCTCGGGCAAGCCCGTGGACAAAATTATGCCCACGTTTGTTATGCAGCCCGGTGTACCCATGTTCACCGCAACGACCGAGTGCGCCAACAATGCGGCCAAAGTGGAGATTAAGCAGCAGCGTTTGCTTCTTTCCGGCAATAAGGCGGCGGAAGACAATTCGTTGTGGCAGATTCCGGTGTGCATGAAAAGCGATGTCGCTGCAAAGAACGATTCTGAGTGCGTCGTCGTTTCCAAACGCGAGACAGAAATAGCCCTCGAGACTTGCCCCCAATGGCTATTTCCCAACCGCGATGCCAAAGGCTACTACCGCGTAGCCTATTCGACGGCGAATCCGGAGAAATTGCAGTCGGTCGCCGAGACCCAATTGACCGTACCCGAGCGCATCGCTTTCGTAGAAGATGCGTGGGCCATGACGAGTGCAGGCCGCACCCATGTCGCCGATTTCATGCAACTAGTAGGCGCGCTTCAGGGTGAGCAGAATCTTAACGTTTTGAACCTGCTCTCCGGTCATCTCGGCTATATCAAGGCAGCATTGCTCACGCCGGATCAATCGGTCATTTTCAATCAGGCGTTAGACGCACAATTCTCGCCCCTCGCCCGTCAAATAGGGTGGAAAATGTCAGCGGATGATAGCGATGAGACCAAGGCCTTAAGGGCAACGCTCATGGGGATTTTAGGCAACGCAGATGATCCAGAGGCGGTCACGCAGGCACGAGAACTCGTCCAGCAATATCTCAAGGATCCTAATGCTGTCGATGGAACCCTGGTAGGACCATCATTTTACGTTGCCGCTTCGCACGGAGAATCTGCGCTCTATGAGCAGCTGTCCACGCGCCTTGCGCAAACCGAATCTCAGCAAGAGTACGGATTGTGCCTTGCCGCGCTCGCGTCTTTTCGCGATCCCGCTTTGGCAGAGCGTTCCCTGTCACTCGTTAAGAACAGCACAATCCGGCAGCAGGAGTATCCCCGATTCTTCAGCGCGTTGCTGAACAATCCATCCACGCGCGATGCCGCGTGGAAGTATCTCAAAACTCACTGGGACGATCTGGCGGAGAAAGTCACATCCTTTGGTGGCCGGGGCGCAGTTTCCGAACTGGGTGACGCGTGCTCTTCATCCATGCGCGAAGATGTTCAGCGGTTCTTCGCCGACCACAAAGCTCCGGGCGCGGAGCGTGCCGTGCAACAAAGCCTCGATCGTATCGACAGCTGCCTGGCATTCCGCAAAGCGCAAGAATCAAGTATGGACGCCTGGCTTAGGGCTCGCTAGCGTTTCCACCTTGTTAATGAAGATTTTCGCTCGAGTAGAGTTGCGCTGTCTGATTGGTGTAGGTGTAAACCATCAACCGGCCATCCGGAGTAATCGCCGTGGGCCCTGTCATGGGCCTGAGTCCCACTTGGTTCTTAGGTTTCACTTCCTGCCAGAATTCGCGCTTGCCTGATTCCAAATTGACCTTGTAAATCTTAACTCCGGTGGGCGTCGGTTCTTGCGTAAACACGGTATGCGGATCTGATGTCCACGCGATCGCCTCTTCTTGATCGTGGAAAACGGTAATCGGCTTCGCGGTGTTTGTCTGTAATGAGAAAATAACGGGCGCCCCGTTTTGTTCAATCAGCAACGATTGTCCATCGGACGAAGCCAGAAAATTTCGGCCCGTTTCGGTTAAATATTTCGGAGTCGCGCCGTCGGCGTCGGTGACGTATAGATTCCGATGTCCGTGACCATTCGCCGCTAGCAGAATATGCTGTCCATCAGGAAACCACACGGCCCACAGCGGTTCAATGCCATCCCAATGAAGCACGCGAGTTTGACCGGCCCCCACCGGCACGATTTGTACTCGATGGGCGGGATCGTCAGGCAACAAGACGACCGCCCATTTTCCGTCAGGAGAGATGTCAGAGACGAAGCCGCCTTCGCCGATGCGGACCGCGGGCGACCCGTCAGTCTTTCGTACGTAAACCGAATAGTTGCTGCCCGCTATTTCGGACTGATCGGTAAATGTCACTTCGCTGCCGTCTCTTGATAGTCGTGGCCAGTAGGAGGAATCCAGCCAATTCAGGTCCGTTTCCTCGCTGGCACCGTGGTTCACAAGCGCCATGGACACTTTGCCTTCATACGACGAAACCAGCACGCGTCCCGATGGCGTGATGTCATGAATCATCGCGGGGGACATGCCGCAATAGACAGTCCGCACCTTGCCCGATAACGTCGCCGCGCGAATGCAGTATTGTTCTCCAGAGATAGCGGCGGAAAACCACACCTCTTTTCCCGACGGCGACCACGCGATCCCTTCCAGAGATTCCCATCCCGTGGAAATGTCGTGCGTCCGGCCGTCGCGGTCGAGCACAACCACGTCCCCGCGGTCATCAACATTTGGCGGATGACGGAAGAAGGCCACGCGTTCGCCGTCCGGCGACACCCTCAAATCGCTAAGGCGATGGTCGGTCTCGAACAAAACCTTCCCAATCGGATATTGCACTTGCGACTTGCCAATACGCAGAACCAGCGCGGCCAGCTCTTTTCCGTCGGGTGACCAGTCGGCTGAACCCACATTTTCGAGCAATTCTCGCGGAGCGCCTTCACCAAGCGGCGAGCTTGCCAGGGTTCCAATCCATTGAAAGTGGGCGATATAGTGCGGGCGCACTAAAACCGCGAGTTGACCTTGCTTTGAGACGGCAAGCAAAGCCGCGCCGTGTAGGCCCATCGGCGACGGCTTCGGATAGTCCCCGCGAATCTGGTAGGTATCAATGGGCATTCCATCCAGTCGGGCGCTGTAAATAACCGTTTTGCCATCGGGTGCGAAGCGCGCCAGGATCACTTCCCCATGATGGAACGACACGCGGGCGAATGCTGGCGGAGGCGTCAGTTTCGGCCAAATCATGTAGGCTATAGCGCTCGCCAGCAACAAACCAGCGGCGACTCCCAAAGCCACTCCCAGCCACTGTCGTGGTTTTTCGCTTTCGCCTGAGATCGTTGCATTGCCACCGGTGCTTGTCGTCGTGCCCGTCAGCGCTTGGAGAGCAAACGCCAAGTCTTTCGCCGATTGGAACCGCTGCTCAGGAGATTTTTCCATGCAGCGCCGCACGATACGATCCATTCCAGGTGAAATGGGATGCGACAGGTCGCCCAACTCCGGAGGGTCTTCTTTCAAGATCGCCGTCATCGTTTCGGGCGGCGTGTCCCGTTGAAAGGCGCGCCGTCCAGAAAGCATTTCGTAGAGCACGGCCCCGAAGGCAAAAATGTCGGTCCGCGAATCGACCGTGCCGCCACGAATCTGCTCCGGTGCCATGTAACCCGCCGTACCCATGACCGTGCCGGCTTCAGTCGGCGAACTGGTCAGCGTGGCTCCAACCGATCCCGCGTTTGCTCCGGAAGTAGGGGCCTGTTTCGCGAGTCCAAAATCGAGGATCTTAACCCGGCCATCGCGGGTGATAAAGATGTTGTCTGGTTTCAAATCGCGGTGGACGATTTGCTTCTCGTGGGCCGCCGCCAGCCCCTGTGCAATCTGTGCCGCATAATCGGCTGCTTTCCGTTGCGACAGCGCACCGGATTCAAGCTCTGCCCGCAGGCTATGGCCTTCCAGGAGCTCCGTGACAATATATGGTGTCCCGCCCTGCTCGCCGATATCGTGTATGCCGAGAATATTCGGATGGTTCAGCGCGGCCACGGCCCGGGCTTCCTGTTCAAACCGCCGGAGGCGGTCAGCATCATGAGCAAACGATTCGGGCAGGATTTTCAGCGCAACATCGCGGCCGAGGCGGGTATCGCGGGCGCGATAGACTTCGCCCATGCCGCCCGCGCCGAGGGCAGACTCAACCTCGTAAGGACCAAGTTTCGAGCCAGGTCTGAGGGCCATGGGTGGCTAATTATAGCTTGTAGTTTGCTTCATGCGACCCGTGTCTTAGCTCTTCTCAAGAAAAGAAACAGCACAATCTGCGCCACCAGCGCTGCCGTGCTATCCAGGATGACATCATGCACCGTTCCCGTTCGGCCCGGGATAAAAGTCTGGTGCCATTCGTCCATGCTGGCGATGAAAGTCGTCATCAGCCACGCAATCCAACTCCAACGCAGAGCCCACCGACCGTTCCCAAATTGTGGCAGCGTCGCCCGCCACGATCGGAACAGAAGAAAACTCATCGTGAAGTAACCAACAAAATGCCCGGTCTTGCGGAGATAGAAATTCCAAACAGGGAAGTGTTCGCGGGTCACGCCGAAAAGAAAGTGACAGATAGGGTAGAGAAACCGGCTGGTATTGCTCGCGGAAAGCCATGCGGTGGATTCCACCGCAATTATGCCCATCCAGATGAGCGACGGAACCCAGGCTTTGAAAATTTCGTTGCGCCGAGCGGTCACTTATTCGACCGCATAGTTGGGCGCTTCGCGCGTAATCATGACGTCGTGCACGTGGCCCTCGCGAAGTCCCGCGCCGCTGATGCGCACAAAGCGCGTCTTCTGCAAGAGTTCGGGAATCGTCCCGCAGCCGCAATAGCCCATGCCCGATTTCAAGCCGCCGACCATCTGGTGCAGAATCAACGAAACCGAGCC
>JBEKTR010000016.1:0-25470 GCA_049515835.1 Terriglobales bacterium | reverse complement strand
AGGCAGAGTCCAGCAGCACGAGCCTTAGAGCGCGCATCATCTCGAAGATGTTTTCTGGATTGACCAATACTGCCGCATCGTCGACCACTTCGGGTATTGAAGAAGTGTTTGATGTAAGGACGGGAGTACCGTGAGCCATCGCCTCGAGCGGCGGTAAGCCGAATCCTTCATAGAGTGAGGGAAAGACAAAAACCTTCGCGACGTCGTAGAAAATCCGCAGAACGTCGATCGGAACGAAGCCTAGAAAACGAACGTCGTTTTGAACGCCGCCACGGATGACGGTCCGCCGCAAATCCGGATGCTTCGAGAGTTCGTCGCCAATAATGATGAGCTTTAAATCAGGGTATTTGTCCTCTTTTTCCAGTTCAGCTTTAAGCGCCGAAAATGTTTCGATGATGCGCACCAGATTCTTGTGCGGACTGATGCTGCCAGCGTAAAGCAAGAAGGGATAAGTGATCTGGTAGCGCTCAGCGAGAAATTGCCGATCGGCATCGGTGGCATGACCGTGAAGGAACCGGCCGTCGATAGCGTTGTGGACCACGGCGATGCTGCCGGCAGGAATCTCGAACATCTTGTGCAATTCATTTTTTGTAAAGTTGGATACCGCAAGAATGCGCGCGGCCCCTTGCAAAACCCATCGCGTGGAATAAAAATGGGCGGACCTTTTAAGGTTGGAAAGACCATGCGTTTGCGCCATGTGCTCCAGCAGATCATGGACAGTCATCACATAAGGGCAGGGCAGGTTGCGGGGCAGCCAGAACAAATGTGGAATGTGCACCAGGTCGCATTGCAGGTGTTTAAGTACGGCTCGGAATTCCAGATATCCCTTGAGCGTGTCGTCGCTTTCGGTCATCGGAATGGTCTTGAAGTTGGCAGGAAGCGAGCCGATTTCAGCGACTTTTTCTGGAGACCCGATGAGGAAAAAATCGTTGGCGTGGTCTTCATTTATCTGATCGAGGCGGCCGAGCGCTCGGACGATGTTGCGAGTATAGGTGCCGACGCCAAACTCGGTCATGCGCCTGATGTCAATGGCAATCTTCACGGGAGAATTTAAACACAGTCTCCGCAAAAAGACTCGTGAGTGAATGAAGCCATGGAGTTTTTTAAATGCGAACTTCGGCTTTGGCCCGACGCTCGGCGTAAAGGGGGAACGCTTCGGCCAACCCAAGCACTTCTTTACGAATTTTGGCTAGAACCGCTGATTCGTTGCGGTGTTGCAACGTTTCGGATATCCACTTGCCAACTTGGCGCATTTCCGGTTCCTTCATTCCACGTGTGGTGAGGGCGGGCGAACCGATGCGAATCCCACTAGGTTTCATCGGCGGGTTGGTATCGAAAGGAATGGCATTCTTGTTGACGGTAATATTGGCCTCGCCGAGAGCTTTTTCGGCCTCGCTGCCCAGCATCCCTTGGGCGAAAACGTCGATCAGCATCAGATGCGTGTCCGTGCCGCCAGAGATGATGCGGAAACCTTCTTGCATCAATGTCTCGGCCAGAACTTTCGCGTTGGCAACGACTTGCCGCGCATAATCGCGGAACTCCGGTTGAAGCGCTTCCCTGAAGGCCACGGCTTTGGCCGCAATAATGTGAACCAACGGTCCACCTTGCGCGCCGGGGAAGACATATTTGTCAATGGCTGCTGCAAATTCCTGCCTAGAGAGGATCAAGCCGGAACGCGGGCCTCGCAATGTCTTGTGCGTGGTCGAAGTAACAATGTGAGCGTGGGGGACAGGCGAAGGATGGGCGCCACCGGCGACCAGTCCGGCGAAATGGGCCATATCCACAAGAAATAAGGCGCCGACTTTGTCGGCAATCGCTCTCATTCGTGGAAAATCAATGATCCTGGGATATGCGCTGCCTCCGCCTATGATCATCTTCGGCTTTTCCTTTTCAGCCAACTTTTCGAGATCATCGTAATCAATCGTTTCGGTTTCTTTGGTTACACCATAAGGGACGATTTTGTAAGTCTTCCCGGAGAAATTCAAGGGATGGCCATGCGTAAGATGACCGCCATGGGCAAGGTTGAGACCGAGAATCGTATCGCCGGGTTGAAGGACGGCTGCATAGGCCTCCATGTTGGCCTGCGAGCCGGCGTGCGGTTGCACGTTGGCGTGCTCTGCGCCAAACAGTTCCTTTGCCCGATCGCGAGCCAGGTTTTCGACGACATCCGAAAATTCACATCCACCGTAATAGCGCTTACCAGGATAGCCTTCGGCATATTTATTCGTGAAGACCGAACCTGCTGCTTCGAGCACAGCCTCGCTGACGAAATTCTCAGAGGCGATCAGCTCGAGTCCCTCATGCTGGCGCCGCGCTTCATTATCAATCGCGGCAGCGACTTCCGGGTCAACTTCATACAACGGCAAAGACATGGATTTGTTCATGACTGTTCCAGTTTACGCTTGTATACATCGGGATTGTGGAGCTCCATGTACCGCTCTGGTTTTGTTATCGGAGTAAAGCCGAATTTTGCGTAAAGACCATGGGCGTCAAGAGTGAGCAAAGTCCAGCGGCGGAGATTTTGCAATTTGGGATGGCTCATGATGCACTCCATCATCCATTGCGATAAGCCGCGTCCGCGATGCGACTCCAAGATGAAAACGTCACCGATATATGCATATGTCGCGAAATCGCTGATGACTCTGGCGAAGCCAACTTGGCTCGAGCCTTCATAGACGCCAAAGCAAAGCGAATTTTCGATGGAGCGCGCGACTGTCTCCCGGGGAATGCCTTTCGCCCAATAGCAATTCCTAAGAAAGCTATGAATTACCTCAAGATCGAGTCGCGCAGGATCGGTGCTGAGCGTGAAGCCATCTTTGTTTAGCGTAATACTGGTCAGCGTAATATGCATGGCCTAGCCGGAGAAGGCAGTGCGGAAGAAGTTCGCTAACTGCCAGCCATCTATATATTTGAAGGGGGCCTCGCCCGTGGTGTAATGGCCGCAGGGCAATGCCACGACTTTGTGATCGAGATGATGCCGCTCGAACTCTGCGATGGTCTGCAATGAAAATTCTGGCAGAAACGTTAAGTCATACTTGGCATAAATCACCAGTGATTTCCGCGGCCAGCGGGCAAATTGCTGGAAGTACGACATGGGACTTACACAGCGCCATAGTTCACGCAGGCGATCAATATCGAGATCGGATTCGATGCCTTGTCGAATATGACGAGTCGATTGCCCGTGCCAAACGACATCGGCGACGTACGTGGACGCATGGTTGAATGCAGCGGCGCGAATGCGGCTGTCGTGTGCAGTCGCCAAGAATGCATAGCACGAGCCCAAACTTGTGCCGACGATTCCTAACTCTTCGTAACCTTGCTGTTCCAACCAATCGAGGCAGCTGCGGACATCAATCACCGCTTGGCGGCAAGCATCAATGGTGCGGCCAATGTTTGAGGAAACTGCGTAGTCAGCGCGAAGAATCTCGGCAGGACGGCGAATGTCATGATATGGCATGCTCAAACGCAACACGGCGATGCCTAACCAATTGAGCATCTCGCACAAAGCCGTATAGGCGATGCCGTCAGAATTCCAGTGCGGCAAAAGCACGACTGCCTTTTTACTTTTTTTCTTGGCGGGCTCCGGGAACCATCGAGCATTAACCAGATTGTTTTCGGGAAATGGCGTATGCACGGGCGAAGTGAATCGCAGATAGTCAGCAAACGTGCCGCGGACTTTTCCTTCGAGTTTTGGATCAGGTATTTCGCGTGTGCTGAAAACCTGGACTTCGCGGCGTTCCAAACGAAAGTCTTTTGCGGTCTGGTAAGAAAAAAAGTCGTCACTGGATGTAACGATGCGACGATTGTATTCGAGCAGATATTTCTCGCTGTCGGCTGGCACGTATCCCGGAGGATAGCCATTGCGGCAAGGCCACTTCTGCGCCCATTCCACACCCCATTCGAGCGGACGGACGACACGGTTGTTGTCCACCGAGGTCAAGCGGTGCTCCCAGTCGTACATCCATTGGGCATAGCGGGAGGGCATGTGCTTTTAGGATAGCAAAGAGCGACGGGCAAGTTACCTAAGCAGCATTAAGTGGCAGATTTATGGAGGTGAAGGCCGTCGAGGGTGGGTCAGCCGACATACTTTCTCGGCACCCGCTTGGAAATATTGCACAAAATCTCGTACGGTATTGTGTCGGCCATCTCGGCGTGCTCGTACGCGCTGACGGTCAAGCCATTGGCCGATCCGAGCAGTACCGCCTCGTCACCGACTTCCACGCCGCCAATGCCAGTCACATCCACGAGCGTCAAATCCATCGAGATGCGTCCAACGATTGGCGCATAATTCTCACGGACGATTACTCGGCCTCGCGAAGAAACTTTGCGGTTCAGCCCGTCTGCATAACCCAACGGAAGCACGGCTATGCGTGATGGCGCCTGGGTCACGTAGGTTCCGCCATAGCCGAGCGCTTGTCCTGCGGGCATATCACGCAACGAGAGAATGCGCGTCTTCCAGGTGAGCGCCGGCCGGACGGATAGCTGCAATCCTTTGCCTGTCACTTCCCGGGCCGCCCGCTCGAATGGCAAATAGTAGCCATAGAGCGCGAGCCCTGGGCGCACCATGTTGTATCGCAGCTCACGCCGCGAGATCATCGCCGAAGTGTTGGCTGCGTGAATCCAAGGCGGATTCCATCCTTCCACGCGCAGCATTTCCAGCGCGTCCTCAAAATTACGCGCTTGCGAATCTACGGATGGCGCATCGAGGACCTCCGAGGAAGCGAGGTGCGTGGACACGCCTTCCAGTTTGAGGTGTGGCGCTGAGCGCAACGCCGAAAAAATCGCGGGCAGGTCCTTGGGGGCGACGCCCAAACGGCCCATGCCAGTGTCCACTTTCAGATGGATGGCGTGGCTGGCAGCTTTAAGCCGCTGCGCGGCTCTTTCGAGCAATTCAATCTGTTCCGGCTCCCATACCGTCGGCGTGAGGCCAAGCCGTACAATTTCCTCCTGCTCGCCGCGCCAGAAGCCGGTCATTAGCAGAATGCGACCAGTAATGCCCGCATCTCGCAGCGGGATTGCCTCGTCGAGTCCCGTAACTCCGAACCAGTTCGCCCCCTCGCGCTCAAGCGCCTGGGAACATTCCACAGCACCATGGCCGTAGGCGTCGGCTTTCACGACTGCACAGATCGTCACACCTTTGCCAATATGCGCTTGCACCGCGCGAAAGTTCTGCTGCAGGGTGGGCAACGACACTTCGGCCCAAGTGGGGCGTGTAGCGCTACGGATTCGTCTCTCCACGGCGGTTATGGTCACAAACTGCGATTATATCGGCTGCTCATTCGCAATGACGGTTACTACAGTGCTGCATTCTTTTATAGGACACCCCAAATGCTCGCCCCACCAATGACCAGCCGCCCAATTACTGTCCGTGCTCAATCACTGTCCCAACGAGAAATTAACGGTCACCTGGGTCTCGACTTCAATGGGTTCTCCATCAAGCAGGTAAGGCTTGTAGCGCCATTGCTTCACCGCTTCTATTGCAGCTTGCTCGAGTATGGGAGCGCCGCTTATGGCCTGCAACTTTTCAATGATTCCCTCGCGGCTGATTACGGCGCGCAATACCACCGGCCCCTGAATTCGCGCCTGTCTTGCCAGCGGTGGATAGATCGGTTGTACGCGGTGAATCAGGTTCCCCTCCATCATGCGTGAAACTCGTTCCGGCTTGGCATTCACGGTTGGTGGAGGTGCGATCACCGGCATCGCGTAGCCCGTGCTAAACGGCACGCCCGGACCATTCCCTCCGATGCCGAGGTGGCCGAAGTCTATTGCGGGCGGCGCTGCCGGACCGCCTTCGGGCGTTATCCCTGTAGGCTCGTAGCGCGGGGCAGAAAGCGGATGTGATTCTGCGATGCTGGTGACCGAAGAGTGCGATGTTCGCACCGTTGCAACGTTCATGACCGGTGCAGGTGCGACTAATGCAGATGCCCATTGCACCGGCGGCAGCCGTTCGACCCGCAACAGCGAAAACAGCAAGAACGCGGCCACTGCCGCCGCTTGCAGTAGAAATGAGCTCAGCGCTGTACGCCTCCGGTGCCCGCGCTCAGAAGCAGAAGAGTCCAGCAAAGAATCTGCAAACATAGTGTCCTCCGTCAAGAACAAGAAGAAGAGATTTACTTCTACTAGAGACACCAGAGCCTTGACGAATGCGCAGGGTAGCAAAAAGAAAAAAGGCCGCGTAGATCGCGGCCTTCGGGGAACTTCTTATGGGTTACGGTGTCGTCGAAATTATTTCGGTTGGGGCTTAGTGGCGGGCGCGGTCGTGTGAGTGGCTGCCGGTTTGGTGGCTGCGGCTCCAGTCGAGCCCGCTGTGTGTGCAGGCGCAGGCACGCCCGATTGCACGTTGTACGCTTCTACCACTGGCTTGGTGATGTCCACGGCCTGACCCGCCCACAGCACCGGACCATTGGGCCACGGGTTGGATGTGTCAATGATCAAACCGAATCCGTTATCGCCAGCATATTTCACGATGATCGGCGCCATCTTCTGGAGAATGCGCTGGGCAATTTCATTCTGTTGGCCTTGGGCGTCATCGCGGGCGTCCTGAACGGCGCGGTCGAGTTTCTTTTGCTTTTCTTCAATCTGCTTGACGAGAGTGGCGCGGGCGTCGTCGTTAAGCTTGTCGCCCTGCGTGGAAAGCTGTTTCTTCAAGCTGTCAATTTCGTCGTTCTGCCCCTTTAATTCGGTCTGCTTGGGTTCGAGCTTCTTGCTCAGGGTTTCGAAGTCGCGCTGCCCTTCATTGCTGGCAAAGATCGCCTGCTCGACGCTGATGGTTCCTACTTTTGTGCCGTTGCCGATCGGAACCGCAGTTCCTGGGGCGGATGGCAGGGGATCAGACGCAGCGGGCGTAGTGGGCGCGGCCTGGGCAAACACGAGGCACGGCAGGACGAACGTAGCTATGGCGAGAACGCGCAAGAACTTGCTATTCATGGGTTGTAATTTCACTCCTTGGGAAATTGCCTTTCGGCTTTCGTCAGATCTTTTGCACGGACTAGCCGGACTGCGCCTCAAGACCGACCGGGGACAAGCTTGATTCCCAGCGGAGGCTTTACCTGGCCTGCTCAGCTTTCGCGCAGACTGATTCGCACGAAAATCATCCCTTGCACCCTTTGGTGATGGATAAGCCATTATAGAAACACTGACTCCGGCCCGTCAAACCCCAGTTTTTAGAATCTTGGGTTCCTAGAATGTTGTGGCCACGGTAAAGCGGAAAGTCTTCCGGGGCTCCCTGAGTAAATACGGCGGCGAATAAGCGTTCTTGGCGAGTTGATATGTATAATCTCCCGCCGCACCCACCGGGAACATCTGCCGTGTGATCTGCACCGGCGCTTGACTTGTGGTATCGAGCCGAAGCGGGTTGTAAGCCCAATAAATGCGGAATGGCGCATTGATCACCGGTAGAAATACCTGCAATTCCAAGCCGGTGGACATGCGCACGGTCCAGTTAGTACCGGCTGCCGGCTTCAGGTAGTCAGCAAATGCCGGAATCGTTGAACCCGGCGCGCCGGGCAGTTGACCTCCAGCGCAGTTCAATCCAATATCCAGCGTCGGGCAGCCGAACGATGTTGTATTGATCACGCCCAGTTGAGAAGTGCTCAAGCGTAGTTGTGAAGTACGAAGAATCGGATCAATGCCGGCATCGATAAATGGTGCAATCGCCACGGGACCCGCGATCGTGATGCGGTATTCCGTATTGGCAATCAGGCTGAAGTCACCGCCGGGGAACACAATTTGATCCACTGGAATCGGGATGGTGTAACTCCCCCGCGACGGATTGCTGGGGTCTTTCGGTACCGTCGTTCCATCCGGGTTGCGCAACGGAATGGCTCCCACGCTGGGTAAGAACGCCACTGGCGAGACGGACCGAATATCGAAACCGCGCAAGTCGTTTTCGCCGCCCAGGTATGATCGGCTAAACGGTGGAGGCACAACGCCTCCGTATCCGGTAATGAACGTGCCCTGCACCCGGTATCCGATGGTATTCTTGCGATTCTGCACCGGAATGAATTTCTTGTATTCGATGATGGGACGGACGGTTCTGACGGTCCCGCCCAGCCCGGCCACTTCGCCCGCGATGTAGATGCTGCTTCCGCGATGGGGAAAGAGGCTACTATCCAGTGTGTTCTTGGTGAAGCTCGGCGCAACTTTGCTGGTAATAATGCCATTCAGCGCATTGGGACCGTTTACTCCGCTGAACGCAAGGTAATCGAACAACTGTTTCGATGCCGTCGTCAAGGCCACCACGGAAGAGTCATCCAGCGAATAGCTCACTCCGACGCGCTTGAAGGAGTGGTGGATCGCATACCCCAGCGAAACGGTGAAGCCCTTGCTTGATTGCGTATAGTTTTGCAGGTTCTGTTCCAAGGCAGAAGGCAAATTTACCTGTTGACCGCTGAAGATCGCCGCCTGTCTAGCCTGGTCGTAGTTGAACTTCCTGCCATAGACCGTAAAACCTAATTGCAACGGCTTGTCCAGGAAATAAGGCTCAGTAAATCCAAAAGTGATGTCACGCTGCAGGTTGCCGATGTTCGCCGCCACGCTCAAGGTTTCGCCGCGGCCGAGGAAGTTATTCGTGCTGTAATTCAGGCCGACGAAAGACCCTGCCAAGCCGCTGACGCCGCCGCTCAGGCCAATGCTGTTCTTGCCTTTCTCCTTCACCTTTAACGTCAGGTCGACAGTACCGTTCTTTTCGTCGAGATGCCGTTCAGTCACGTTGGGATCATCGGGCTTCAATTGTTCGAAATAGCCCAGCTGATTCAACCGTTGCAAGCTGATTTCCCACAGTTGCTGGTTGTAAACCTGGCCTTCTTCCAAAATGATTTCGCGCCGGATGACCTTGTCGCGCGTCGTAGTGTTTCCCGAAAATTCAATGCGCCTGACACTGAATTGTTTGCCTTCATCCAAATCGATGTCTAAGAAAACCTGCTTCTTGGTTTCATCGAAACGCGTGTCGGGAATCGAAGTGAAATTGATGAAACCGATTTGGCCGTAGGCTTTGCGCAGTGATTCCAAACCCTTGGCAATCTTGCTGCGGTCGAAAATGTCGCCATCCTTAATCGGAAACACCGCGCGCAGAGCTTTGACATTCGCGATGGCCTTATTGCCTTTGAACGTAATTTCGCCGAGCGTGTACCGATCGCCTTCTTCAATCGGCATCGTGATGCTGACCGCTTTACCGGGTCCGGATTGCAATAAAGGAACATGAAACCCCTTATGTCCGGTGTCGTGGATGACCGTCTTCGGGTCTTGCACCAGCACTTTGAAATACCCGCGGTTCTGATATTCCGCTCGTACTCGTTCTGTGTCTTCTTCCAACTTGGTCGCGTCGTATGTCTTGCTAAAAAGATTTTCGAGGAAAATAGAGTGCGGAACGCCGATGGGCTTCAGATTCTTCATGGCGCTGCGCAGGATTCGGCTCTTCACATGCGCATTGCCTTGAAAGCTGATTTTCCCGACTTTAACCTTCGGCCCTTCTTTCACCACAAATGTCAGGCTCACCGCGGCCGGGGGAATCTTGTGAATCTCCGTCTTCACCGTCGCAAATTGCCGTCCGTGCTCTGACAGCAGGTCTTTAATCGTGACTTCAGCCTTTTTTACCTTGGTCGGATCGTATTGACTTTCAGGCGAAAGCCCCACTTTGGCTTCTTTGAACCGGTCCAGCACGTCGCTTTTGGAAACCGAATTCAACCCCACGTAATCGATTTCCCGGATCGTCGGCCGTTCTTTCACGTAAACGTGAATCAGCCATCCCTTGGCGGTTTGCTCACGCTCAAAGCGAATGTCTTCGAAGTATCCTGTGTTCCAAAGCGAATTGAAGTCCCGCTCCAGCGCGGTCTCGTCGTAAACATCCCCTGGACGGGTGAAAATACGGGCTTTAATTGTTTCCTGCGGGATCCGGCGATTTCCCCGGACATCAATCCCTGCCACTAACTCTTGTTGCTGCCCCAAGCCTAACGGAGACATCGCCATGATGCACATGAGCACCCCAGCCACAACTCGCCGCAAGGCGTGGCTAGACCGCCGTAAATGCATTAGCAATGAATGAGATGGACTCAGTGAAAAGCCTCGCTCCAGCCGCACCCATCCGCGCCTGCTTTTCGTTGCAGGCCTATCCTTTTGAGAACGATGAATGCCGCGACCTCAATTCCTGTGAGTGGAAAACTGTAATTATACGGTAGAGCGCGGCAAAGCGTCCAAGCTGTTGCTACGCTTCGAGTTCCTTTGTTTTTGCTGCCCAGGAAATCTCTAAGAGTAAAACACTTCACCCATTACAACCAAGACGGAAAAATCGCGGAAGAAGTTGCCCGGCGTGGGAAATTTTCCAGCTATTCTTCATTCATCGCTACTACTTCCTCTTATGGTAGCCTTTAGGAGCGCGAAGGGCGCATCCGGTCCGCGGAAAGGACAGAAGTCCACCTGCTGTAACACAATTTCGCTTTGCGAACTGACTTTCGCCCCTTCATGCGGACCTGGGCATACGAAAGGAAGTTCGTTATGCCAGTCAGACGTTTACCCTCAAAACCCGACCTCCATCACCTTAAACATCAAGCCAAAGACCTGCTTCGCGATCATGCTGCCCATTCTCAGGAAGCGGCGCAACGCCTGCGGGAATTCAATCCGCGGTTCAGAGGCGCGAGCGACTCAGAGATTTTCAATGCCGATTTCAAACTGAGCGAAGCCCAGTTTACCATCGCTCGCGAGAGCGGATTTCCCAGTTGGGCGAGATTGAAACAGCACCTCGAACGGCCGACACTTCCAAACCGCCTGGAACTGCCGCACCACGAGCGAATCGAGGATGCGGCATTCCGCGAGGCCGTCAACCTGCTGGACGCCGGCAATACTGCCGGTTTACGGGCCTTCTTGCAAAAGCATCCGCAGCTGACGCAGCAGCGAGTGGTGTTTGAAGGGGGCAACTACTTTCGGAATCCCACCTTGCTGGAGTTCATCGCGGAAAATCCGATTCGCCACGGCAAGCTGCCGGAAAACATTGTTGAGATCGCCAAGGTCATCCTCGATGCAAGCAGAAGCCCGGAAGCGCGGAATGAAACCCTGATGCTGGTCGCGACCGGCAGCGTGGCGCGTGAATCTGGCATGCAACGCCCGCTCATCGATCTCTTGTGCGACTACGGGGCAGATCCAAATTCCGCCGCGCATGCTGCCGCTTTGCACGGGGAGATGGAAGCTTTAAATGCCTTAATCGATCGCCGCGCAAAAATCGATCTGCCCGTAGCGGCGGCGCTCGGCCGTGTTGAAGATGCCCGCCGTCTGCTCGCCTCGGAGCACGAAAATTTGCCTTCTCCGGGTAGGGAGCGCGCTTTGAGGGGTAAAAATAATGAAGACAGGCATCTGGCCCTAAGCCTGGCTGCGGATTTCGGCCACATGGAGATCGTTCGTCTGCTTCTTGACGCCGGCGAAGACCCCAATCGTTATAACCCCGTCGGAGGTCATTCGCACACTACACCCTTGCACCAAGCAGCAGCCAAGGGACATGATGAAGTAGTGCAGTTGCTCGTCGAACGAGGCGCGAGAACTGATTTGAAAGACATCCTATGGCATGGGACGCCCGCGGATTGGGCGCACCACGAAGGCAAGCTCGAGACCGAGGCGCTGCTTCGCCAACATGCCGCAACCAACGGCCGCCCGAGGAAAATAGCAATACACGAATAGGGACGGGCGGCCGTAGCCGCCCGTCTGAAAGCCCGCTTTCACTTACGGCATAATGCGAACGCGATGTGCCCACATCTGTGGAAGCCCGGTCGTCTGGTCCTTGAGCACGATGCCGCGGGCCAGCACATTCGCCGTCCCAGCCGTCTGCAAACCTGACAATCCATCGACGTTCAGGAAGAGCGTCAAATTGCCGGTCTGCACCGTGAAGGGCCCATTCGCGGAAAATTCGAGTAAGCCGTCATTGCTGAGCTCAAAATCACCCAGGTTCCCGCTCACCGAGTTCACGCTGTTGGCGACCACAGTGCCGATCGTTCCCTGCCTGCGCAACGAAACCATGGATGGCGTGAACGCGCCGCTCGCGACTGTGCCGCCGACGAAGATGCGCTGACCGACAACTAGGTTGGAGCTGTTGAACAGGAAGTTGGTAAACCAGTTGTCGAAGAAGCAGACATCGTACTGCGTGATGCCGCTCAGGTTAATGGTCTGGACGGAATCGACCGGAATGACGGTATCGGCACCCAACTCTTCGCCCACGAACATGGTCACAGTCTGGACCGGCCCCGTCGAAGGATTCACTTGCAGCACGCGTCCCGAGATGAACGCCTTGTCGGTGGTGATGACTTCCACATCCTGTGCCAGGATGCTGCCGTCGTCCTGCACCGTGCCTTCGACGCAGACGATGGAGTTACTTGGAATGGTTGTAATGCTGTAACCACTATTGAACTTCGTGGACGAGTTCACATCAATGACTTCCTGGAAGCCATAGGGTCCTTGCATGGTGAAATTGTTGGCCGAAGCATTCGTCGATACCACGTTGCCCGTGTATTCGGTGACCTGGCCTTCTTCTTGCGAGGCCGAGACCGCCATAATATCAATCGTCGGATTCACCGTGCCCGTAATCTGGCCATTCGTGTTGGTCTCCAGCGACTGGCGCAGATCAAAATCCATATGCAAGCCGCCCAGGCCGTTGGAGGTCACGACCATGGCCTGTGGGAAAGCCACCGTCACCGTTGATGTAGTCAGTGTTCCGTTCAATTGGGTCAGAGCTGGCGGATTCTGCGTCATGTCCACATAAGAAATCACGGGGTTCGCCAGATTAAAGGTTGCGCTCGTATAGCTTCCGGCAGGGACCGTGTTGAAGCCCAGCAAAGAACGCAACCCAACCAGGCGGCCGAAGTCCACGGTCGTTGGAGTGGAGAGAGCGGTCACTTGAGTCGAGCTGTTCTGCAAGGTAATGCTGTTGATGGTGATGTTGAAAGAGACGACCGAAGGCAACGGCGCGTCTTCGCCCGTCACAAATACCTGCCCCTGCGACGACGCAGAGCCGCCGCTCGTGGTGGACGTACCCCCACCACAGGCCAATGTCAGCGCTGTAAGCGCAAGAGTGCACACAATCGCAAATGTTCGTTTCATGAATGACTCCCAGGCGCCCGAATGTTTGGGGGAACAGCTGTATCCGGGCACGCAGATATTAACCCGCCCAGAATGGGACTGTTTCGTTACGGTAGGACATGACCTGAGCCGGGGAATTCTTGAGGTAAATTACGCAGATACAATAACTTACAGGGGTACAGTACCGAATATCGATTCACGCAGGGGGCGGACGAGGATCCACCCACGTACTAAATTTCCATCACTTCTTTTTCTTTCGCTTTGCTCATTTCTTCCATCTTCTTGATTTCATCGTCGGTCAGCTTCTGGATTTCTTCGATAGACCGCTTTTCATCGTCCTCGGCGATCTTCTTATCTTTCATCGCCTTCTTGATGGCGTCGTTTCCGTCGCGGCGGATATTGCGGACCGCCGTCCGATGCTCTTCCAGCACCTTGTTCAAATGCTTGACCATGTCCTTGCGGCGTTCCTCTGTCAGCGGCGGCACGGGGACGCGGATCATCTTGCCGTCATTCATCGGATTCAGGCCCAGTTCGCCTGAGCGTATCGCTTTTTCAATCGCCGGCAACACAGTCGGATCGTACGGCTGTACAGTGATTAATTGTGGCTCCGGTGCATGCACCTGCGCCACCTGATTAAGGGGCATACGATCGCCATAGGCTTCGACCATCACTCCATCGAGCATGTGCACCGAGGCGCGACCCGTACGGGTCGCGGCCATGGCCTTGCGGAAGTCTTCGACCGCCTTATCCATGCGGGTCTTCAGCTGCACATAAGTTTCTTTGAGACCCGGCAGGGTCGCCATGATTGATTGAGCCATCTCTATAGCTCCAATTATTTAGGAATGAAAACGTTTGATTATAAACCCTTGGAAAACCGGGTGTCGCATTTCTTAATCGTCCGCGATCGGCGGAAAAAGATCCCTACGCGCTGACCAGCGATCCGATCTTCTCTCCGGTTACAACTCTCTTAATGTTGCCCGACTCGTTCAGATTGAAGATGATAATGGGCAGGTTGTTGTCTTTACACAGAGAAATCGCGGTCGAGTCCATCACCTTCAGGCCTTTTTTCAACACATCCATGTAAGTAATGTGCGAAAACTTCTTGGCATCGCGAACGACCATGGGATCGGCGTCGTAGATGCCATCCACTTTCGTGGCCTTGAGAATCGCTTCCGCCTTGATTTCCATGGCGCGCAGCGAAGCCGCGGTATCGGTCGAAAAATAAGGATTACCCGTGCCTCCGGCGAAAATCACCACCCGTTCTTTTTCCAAATGCCGTATCGCTCGCCGCCTGATGAACGGTTCCGCCACTTGATTCATCTCAATGGCCGACATTACTCGGGTATAACAATTCTGCTTTTCCAGCGCATCCTGCAACGCCAACGCATTAATAACCGTGGCCAGCATGCCCATGTGGTCGGCAGACACCCGGTCCATTTCTTTTGCCTGTTCCGCTACTCCGCGGAAAAAATTCCCGCCGCCCACCACAATCGCAATCTGAATGCCGAGCGATCGCACGTCCGCAATCTCAGCGGCAATTTCGTGGATGCGCGTGGTGTCCACGCCAAATCCCTGGTCAGCGGCCAGCGCTTCACCAGAGAGCTTGAGCAAGATTCGTTTGAAGACTGGAGCAGTCATTGAGCGGTTCCCGAAATTCGGTTCTCGAATTGTAGGTGAGTAGGGGACAGAAAAAAAGGGCGCTTTTGGCGCCCTTCGATTACTCGGCTTTTGGTTCGCTTGGTTGCGTGATGGCGATGGTCTCGCCTGCATCACCCACCTTGAAGCGGGCGAAGCGGCGGACGGCAATGTTCTCGCCCAGCTTGCCGATTTTGGCGGCAATCAGCTGCGCGATGCTGATGGTCTGGTCCTTAATGAAGGGCTGCTCCAACAGGCAAACCTCTTCGTAGAATTTTTCCATCTTGCCTGTGACCATCTTTTCCGCAATGTTGGCCGGCTTGCCTGAGGCAACCGCCTGCGCCAGATAAATGTCCTTTTCCCGCGCAAACGCCTCGGGCGTCACATCTTCCTTGCGGACATATTTGGGATCGCTCGCCGCAATGTGCATGGCGATGTCGTGCACCAGCTCTTTAAAGTCGTCGGTGCGGGCGACGAAGTCGCTCTCGCAGTTCACTTCAAGCAGCACGCCAATCTTTCCTCCGGCGTGGATGTAGCTGCTCACCGTGCCTTCGCTGGTCACGCGTCCCGCTTTGCGCTCGGCCACAGCCGTACCCCGCTTGCGCAGCAACACAACCGCTTCTTCGAGATTGCCCTTGGCTTCCGCCAGGGCTTTCTTGCAATCCATCATCGGAGCTCCGGTCTTGTCCCGGAGATCTTTTACTTGTGCAGCAGAAATATTCACGGTAGTTGTGCTCATAAGTTTATTCCCGATAGCTGGTTATAAAATTCGACCCGCGCCGGACAACACGCGGGCCTGATTATCCTTAACAATCCTGATTGTCCCAATAAAGAGGCGCCTTACAGAGGTAAATTCCCGGCCGGGAATTTCTCTATCTATAGTGTTTGATGCTCGACTTCGGTAATCGGTTCCGACTCCTTGGCTGCGGCCGGCTGCTTGCGTGTTCCCGCGGCGAGCACGTCTTCCATGCTTATGTCCTCGAGAGTCGCGGCTTCATCGGTCCCTTCCGTCGCTGCCAGTTGTGAAACCGGCGTCGCGCCAGCCTGCGCGGCAGCTGCCAGATCGGCGTCACGCTTGTCGTTCATCATCTGCGCGCCTTCGGCAATCGAGTCCGAAATCTTCGATGTAAATAGCCGAATCGCCCGCAGCGCATCGTCATTGCCCGGAATCACGTAATCCACTTCTGTCGGATCGCAGTTCGTATCCACGACCGCCACTACGGGAATGCCCAGCTTGCGCGCCTCGCGCACCGCAATCTGCTCTTTGTTCGAGTCGATCACGAAGATCGCGTCCGGCAGCCGGTTCATGTTCTTGATGCCCGCCAAGTTCGCCTGGAGGTGCTTGCGCTCGCGCTCCAGTTTGATGACTTCTTTCTTCGGCAGCAGCTCGTAACGGCCATCCGTGGCCATTTCGTCGAGCTCTTTTAGCCGTTTCACCGACTTCTGCACCGTCACCCAGTTGGTGAGCAGTCCGCCCAGCCAGCGCTGGTTGATGTAAAATCCGCCACACTTGGTGGCCTCTTCGGCGATGGCGTCTTGCGCCTGTCGCTTGGTTCCAACGAAGAGAATAATCCTGCCGTCAGCGGCCAGGTCCTGCACGAATTTCGACGCCTCTTTGAACATCTTCAGCGTCTTTTGCAGGTCAATGATGTAAATGCCATTGCGCTCGCCAAAAATGTACTCTTTCATCTTTGGGTTCCAACGTTTCGTCTGATGCCCGAAGTGAACGCCCGCTTCGAGCAACTCCTTCATGGTGATGTTAGCCAATGAACCTCCTCATTTGGTCTGCATCCGGGGCTCACCCGCAGGCTGCCCCGGATTGCCATTCCCGTCCCGTAACCAGCACGGGAAGAATTGAACTCCTCAAAAACCGGCCGTTGGCTTTTAGCCGTCGGCCAAACCCTTGTCATTCCGAGCCATCCCCAGCCGCACAATAGTCGAGTGCAACGCGACGAGGATGTGCGAGGAATCTGCTTTACCGCTTGCTGAACTGGAAGCGTTTACGGGCACCCTTCTGTCCGTACTTCTTCCGCTCTTTGCCGCGTGAATCGCGGCTGACCATGCCTTCGGCTTTAAGCTTCTTGCGCAGCTCGCCGTTGAACACCATCAGAGCGCGCGTGATGCCCAGCTTTATCGCGTCAGCTTGTCCGTTCACGCCACCGCCGGTCACCCGGGCCACAACATTGAACGTCCCGATCGTCTCTGACGAAACCAGCGGCGATTTTGCGCTGACACGCTGCGCTGGAGTCACGAAGTATTGCTCAAACTCGCGGCCGTTCACCTTGATATCGCCGTTACCCGGACGCAGATAAACTCGCGCGATCGCCGTCTTGCGCCGCCCCGTTCCGTAATATTGCACTTGCTCAGCCATTTAGCCTCTTTAAGTTTTCCGTTCTCAAAATTTATGAGCGCGCTTCTCTTGCTGTTTTCGCTTCGCGCACTTCCAGCGTCCACGGTGCCGGCTTTTGCGCTTCATGCGGATGCTTGTCGCCGCGGTACACGTTCAGCTTGGTAAACATCTGCTTGCCCAGCTTGTTCTTGGGCAGCATGCGCTGCACGGCCGCTTCAATAATCGCTTCCGGCTTGCGCACCATTCGCTTCGTGTACTCTTCCGTCCGCAATCCACCCGGATAGCCGGTGTAGTGCTGGTACTTTTTCGCCGCCGCTTTTTCACCAGTCGTCCGGATCTTCTCCGCGTTGACCACAATCACGTGATCGCCGGTGTCCAGAAACGGCGTATACTTTGGACTTTCCTTACCCATCAGTATGCGGGCTACTTGCGACGCCAGCCGTCCCAGCGTCTGCTCCGACGCATCCACGACGTACCACTTGCGCACAATATCCCCCGCTTTGGGGAAATAAGTTGACATGCAAAACTCTCCCAGAAACCAAATGAAAATTTAAAATAGCAAGTGCTTATTCAAAGCAGTGCTTATTAAAGAAGGCCGCTGAGTTCCCTGAAACAAGCGCTGAACGCGCACGACGATCAGGAGGGCAACCGCACGACTTCCGAAGCTATAAAGATAACGGAATCAGCCCCTTATTGTCAACGAATGGTTAATCGACCTGCCTTGAGCGAGTCGAACGGAACCTGCTTTTGCCCGTGTGGGGCGGACGTTTCTGTCCGCCGCCTTGAATTTGCCTTATGCAGGGGCGGACGCCTCGTCCGCCCAGAGACTGCCCCTCGATAAGAACGAAGGCGGCGTCAAGGATAAAAACCTCCCAGGCGGTGCGTAAACACCGCTGGTTTTGCCAGAGAGGTTGAGGACCCAACCCTCTGGAAATCCCACATCAATCACTCGCGGTGGAAGATCGCTCCACCAACCATCGATTCGGCCTGAACTGCGACAGGAAAATTCGGGGACAGGCGGTGGACTGCGCCCTTCGCGTGAGACACAGAAACTGGGAACTCCTGTTGTCAACAGTTACTTCGGTTTGCCCGTCACTCGGGAGGAACGATGAGCCACTCGTCTTTTCTGTGGATTATGGGGTCACATCCAGTCCATAAGTAGGGTGGCTGAAGGTTCCGTCGATCTTGATGGGCACAATCTCTCCGGCATTTTTCTTCTTGAACAATGGCTCCACAGATTTAAGCAGAACTGATTTCACTCCCTTCGATCCCCTGGACATCTTGTTATCGACTTGCAAGGTTCCGTGAAGGTTAACCTGCTCCGTCAGCAGGCCGTATGTGCCATGCACATGAGCAAGCGCTCCCGGAACGCTGAACGAGAAGTCTGAGAACGTCGCGATCGCGTGGTTCAGCATGACATGTCCCTTCAGGTTTTCAACGACGCTCGCCGGATCGTCGTTCTTTTTCTCGCCCTGAGCCAACTGACTGAGATTGTCAACTTTTTCCTGTGTCGTCGAGCGGACGAAACTCGCCGCATCCACTCCAAAGTCCCCCAGCAGGTTCACCCTCTCAATGAAACTGCGCTTCCCTGGGGGAACCAGGATTTGCGCTCTGAAGTTCATCGCTCCTGTAAAAGCGGGGGGATCAGCCTTGGAGAGGAGGCGTAACCAGTCTTGGATCCGGCCTTGCAGTTCCGTCACGCCCAATGAAATAGTCTTACCTTCCGAGGCCGCCTTCTTGGCCACTTCGACGTGCGATACGACCGACGTCTGCTCAAGTTGCGCGTGCACCGACTGCAGAGAGACATCTCCGTCCATCCCGTTCACACTCCCCTGGAATTGCGTTCTGAGGTGTACGGCATGATGGCTCCGCGTTACCTGGAAATCGGGCGTGTCGGTACTGCCTTCGACCTCGATGTGTTGGAGCGCGCCATTGAATTTGCCGGCTGAGGAGAGCGTTCCTGCTATGCCGGGAAAAACACCGATGTCTGCGCGTTGAAGCACGTACGATCCGGAGAGATGGGTTTGACCGACCTCCTGCGGCTGCAAGGGGCCGAATTGCCCGTCTGTGAGAATTTCTCCTGGAGGCTTCGGATTCAGCAACTCAGCTCGGAACGACATGGGCCGGTCATCGGCTACGGAGTTCAGCATCAATTTGTGAATTTCGAATTTAAGGGGTTTTGTTCCAGGTTCGCTGGAAGCAAACTCCACCACGGCTCCGTCCGCGATGATCTGATCGATAATCAACGCGGACTGTTCCGGGCTGGCCCCAGGTTGCGCTGCGCTCCCGATACGTTCACTGCCGGGGGACACGAATATACGCAAACCCTCGATTCTGACACGTCGAACCCGCTTAGGAGTCCTGAAAAACTCCCAGTAAGCGCCTTGGATCGTGAGCTTTTCGATGGTGGCGATCGGCGGGTTGCCTCGATCGCTGTTGCGGCGGAAAGACACACCTTCGGCAACGCACCCGGGCGGGAAATATGTCCCGTGAAACACTTTCACTTCGACCGTGCTGGAGAACTTTTCCTGCAGCGCCCTGACGATGGAATCGCGCGTGAACGGCCAGCGGCTCATGATGAGCGCAGCACCGCCGCCGATTAAAACTAGGGCCAACAATCCGCCAATCTTGATCCAGCGAGACAACACCTTGGAGTCCCCTTTGCAATCCATCTAAATGGATAGAGATCTTCAATCGGAAACTCTCCACCGGTTATGCGAATCAGTGAAGGTTGCCCTTTTTGAAGGACCTGAATATTAAGAGAGTCTAACCAGAGGATGCGGAAGAATCTGTTCACAAAGGAACGCTTCGGCGACAGCCTGCCTCGACTTAGCGAGCCACGTAGGAACGACGGGAAGAGCCCTGTTCGGATGGACGCGCATTCTCTCTCGATAGTCCACACAAGCCATCGCGATCGGGTCAGTTGGCCCGGTGCTTCAGGCGCCCGCGCACCAATTCCGCAAGCGGCCCGGTGCCCAATATGGATGGCTGTGCCGACTGTGGTTTCGCCCTCTTCGCAATACGGCTGCAAGGCATGAAACGCCGCAGCTTCCATCAGGCGAATCATGTCCGGCGTCGAATACAACCGGCGGCAAGTCAGGAATGATGCGCCGTCAACCTGTGCTTGAACTCGACCGTCTTCGATGCTCCGCCGCGTGCGCCAATTGGGACGGGTTTGGCCATATCTCCTCACAAAACAAAGCCGGACTGGCTCAAGCGACGAGACATATTTGCCTTACCTTTACCCCTGAGGCTGCCCCACCATTTCGTGCCTTTGCGAAAGGGTGGGCGTCACGAACCCCGATGAAGTGATTTTGCATCGGGCCGGGCGGCCGACCTTTCGCCTCCGGTTTTTCTTCCCGTTCCAAAACTGTGGGTGCCCCGTCCTCGCGTTTTTGGCGAGGGTACCACGGCAACCTTCCCACGAGCAGTAGGCCGTTAGACTCTATGCCGAAATAAGCCTCCATAGTATGCTTTCTGGGCGTTTTGGAGGATTTCAAATGAAGTTTGCGCTGCCTGTCTGCCTGATATTCGTACTGACGATTTTCACATTTGGCCAAGCTCAGGAGAAAGTTCTATACAGTTTCGGCAGTATTCCTAATGATGGTCTATATCCCAGCAGTGTGATCCCCGACGCAGACGGCAATCTATATGGCACAACCACCTACGGAGGGACGAGCAACGATGGCGGAGCCGTCTTTGAACTATCGCCTCAACAAGATGGCACTTGGGTCGAGACGATCTTATACAATTTTTGCTCACAAGTTAATTGCACGGATGGGGAAAATCCTCTGGCAGGATTGGTCATTGATGCAGCAGGAAATCTTTATGGGACAGCATCTTTAAGTTACTGCACAAATGGCGCGGGAAAATGCGGTGGCACGGCATTCGAGCTCTCACCGCCATCTTTACCGGGCGGCACTTGGTCGTACTCTATTCTCTATACCTTTTGCTCGGTGTTTAAGGACAACGCTTGTCAAGACGGTTCTGAACCTAATAGTCAACTGATATTCGATAAGTCAGGCAATCTTTATGGTACAAGCGGTGGCGGCAAAGGTGGGCTCGTTTTCGAATTGTCACCCGAGGTGAACGGTTGGACCGAATCTGTGGTTTATGACTTCTGTCTCAAGAGCTCCTGTCCGGATGGCGAAGCGCCGATGGGCGGAGTCGCCTTCGATAAGGCGGGTAACCTTTATGGCACGACTCAGCACGGTGGGCGGTACCGTTTAGGTGTTGTATTTGAACTCACACAAGGCAACGGCGGATGGACAGAAGCGGTGTTGATGAGTTTTTACCTTTACGGCAGCAGTCTGTCGCCAGTAAGTTTCGACGCGGCTGGCAATCTGTATAGCACGACCTTGGCTAACGCTTTCCAATTAAACGCCAAGAGCCACACGCAAGGCAATCGTGTATTTACAGCTGCTACTGGGGACTATTCCGTAAGCGGAGTGTTGATTGATGCAGCGCGCAATACGCTATTCGGCGCGAATGCCGTTGGGGGAGTTGATAACGGCGGAACAATCTGGCAGGTTAATCCCGCACGTCAACTGTTGCCTTTGTATAACTTCTGTTCCGTTCCGAATTGCACAGACGGCGACGGTCCCGCATCCAGCCTCATCGAAGACGCCTCAGGTAACATCTACGGGACAACCAGGGCTGGCGGTGTTTACGGCAACGGCGTAGTCTTTGAGGTTACGCCATAAGTTTATGGCCGTCCACGAACACGCGATTTCGGCCAAATCAATACAAGTCCCTATATTTCATTCATTTATGCGGATTTTGTACGTACGACTCCGTACCCACAAAACGTTCCTTAAGGGACATTAGGGACATTAGGGACATTTTGCAGGCAGAGCCCTACTTCATGGCGTCAATCGACTGGTAGAGCTGGCTGCGGTCGGTGACTTCGAGCACCTGTTTGCCTGGCTTGCTGCTCACCACGTAAATCGTCGGCGTGTGATTGATGCCCACGCGATTGCCCAAATCGCGCTCCGCATTAACTTCCGCGGCGTACTTTCCCTGTGGATCGACGACAAAGGGCAAATCCATTTTGTGCTCTTGGGCAAACTTCTCCGAGAAGGCTTGCAGGTTCGCAGGATAAATCTCCGGCTGGTGCTGGAAAATGTAGTCGCGATACTCCATGCCCAGGTCCTTCGATTGCGCGTCAAAATAATGCGCGATAATCGCCGCCTGGTAAGACCAGTTGTGCATGGGCAGCGGAAAATCGTGCCGGATAACCGGAATCTTATAAGATTGGCCCGCCTGCTTAATGATCGGCGCCGAGAGCCGGCACTGCGGGCATTGCAAATCTTCAAATACCACCAGCGCCAGCGTGGAACCTTTGGGCGGCCGCAGGGACGGGTCATTGGTATTCGTTGCCGAGACGCTCACCGCCAAACCCGCCAACAGTACTCCTAAAAGTGCGAAGAAAATCGCCGCGTATTTTCTGGTCATAACCATATTAGATGCTGAAATCCTCTGGATTCGCCGCTCTTTGTTACTTTTGGCGGCGTTCCTCCTATCGTAGCGGAAGGCGCGGTTCTTTGCGAGTACGCCCGTAACCATCACTTGTCATCCCGAGCGGGCGCCCATTCTTCCGCTAGAGCAGCCGCAACTGCTTTCGTTCCAGTGCCAGCAGTTTTTCTTTGATAGGCAAGCCGCCGCCGTAGCCGGTCAGCTTGCCATTGCTGCCGATGACGCGGTGGCAGGGAATAATGATAGGTATGGGATTCGTTCCATTGGCCAGGCCGACCGCGCGCGAAGCGTTGGGATTCCCGATTCTCCGCGCCAGCTCGCCATAAGAAATCGTCTCCCCGAAAGGTATGTCGCAGAGATTCTTCCAGACTGTTTGCTGAAACGGCGTGCCTTCCGGAGCCAGCGGCAAATCGAAATCTTCGAGCTTGCCGGCAAAATAGGCTTCGAGTTGCCCGATGACTTCGGCAAACGCTCTGCGATCCTGTTTCCACAAAGGATCAGGCGCCGCCGGATGCCTTCCGTTCACAAAATTAATTTCACGCAATCCGGAGTCATCGCCCGCCAGCAAGAGCGGCCCGACCGGGCTCTCGATTTGGGTATAGCTGATCTCGATATCGCAAGTTGTCGTCGTCATGATTTATTCCTTTCTGCCTGAATTTGAGTGAAGATTTCTGGGAAGACTTCTGCGTTTGCCATAAATACATTGCCGCATAGGCCCGCCACGGCCGCCACGCTTCCGCTCTGGCCGCAAGCTGCTTGGGGTTGTTAAGTCCGGCTGCGCGCAACAATCCCAAATCGCTCGCCGGAAATGCATCGGGCTCATTGAACGCGCGCATGGCAACGTATTGCGCCGTCCAATCGCCGATGCCGGGCAGTTCACGGAAGCGCTCCACGAATTCATCCGTATTCAATCCAGAAAAAGAGATGCCCCCATCGCAAACCGCCCGGGCTAAAGAACGAATGGTGAGGGCACGGGCTCTGGTCAATCCCACGCGCGAAAAATTTGCTTCGACCAATTTTTCGGGAGCGGGGAATAGATGCGAGATGCCGCGCCGGGACGTGACCTGTACGCCGAATTCCCGTACCAGTCTTCCCGTGAGAGTCGTCGCGCCGCGCACCGTAACTTGCTGCCCGAGGATGGCCCGAACCGCCAACTCAAATCCATCCCAACTGCCGGGGACCCTCAATCCCGGGCGGGCCTTCACTCGTCTGGCAAGCACGGCGCTTCCTGACAAACGTCGCATGATCTCATTCGGCTCGGCCGACAAATCAAACATTCGTCGCACCCGCTCCACAATCAAAAAGAGCGAACGCGGCTGCGGATAGTGAATTCGCAAGGTGACCGCATGATTTGTCTCGGCATTTGTCTCGACATGGTCCGCTTCAGCATGGTTTGTCTCGTCATGGTTCTTCTCATCGACGAATGCCTCGAACCAACCGATGTCATCATTCAAAGAAAATACGCGGCGGTATGTGCCGTTCTCCACCATTTCGACTTCCGGCGTTGCTCTCGGCGCAAGAAATTCGAGCATTGAAATCCAATCAAACGGCGGGCGATAGCGAAGCTGAAAGCAGTACTCGCCTTCGGACATGGCTGACGCCTGCCTGCCCAACTTGCGGAGTTGCGTCGGCGTGCGATTGTATGTCTTGCGAAAGGCCACATTGAAGCGGCGAATGCTGCCGAACCCAGAAGCCAGAGCGACTTCGCTCATGGGCAAACGGCTGTCATCAATCAACTTCTTCGCGAAGTGCAACCGCCGCGTCTGCGCCACCGCGATCGGGCTCGCGCCCAAATGCTGAAGAAACAACCGGCGCAAATGGCGTCCACCGATACCCAGCCGCTCGGCCAGCGTTTCGATCCCACCATCTTCAAGCGCACTCTCGCTGATAAGGCGCAAAGCGCGCGACACGGTCGCCGAAGTTCCGAGCCACGCTGGAGTTCCCGGAGAACACTCGGGACGGCAACGCAGACAGGGGCGCAATCCGGCTTCCGCAGCAGCGGCCGCAGTCGGAAAGTAGCGAATATTTTCTTCCTTCGGCGATCGCGCCGGACAGATCGAACGGCAATAAATTCCCGTGCTCAAAACCCCGGTGAAAAAGCGCCCATCGAAGCGCGCGTCGCGCGTCTTGCGGGCCTGGGCGCAAATGGCAGTGTCGAGCAACATAAATGTCTGAAGTCAAGACTAGACCGAATGTCCTAAAATGGCTAGCCGTTTTCGGACATGAATTGAAAGTTAATTTCGATTAAATTGCGGCAGCCTGATCGCGGCGGCGGGCTTGAATTTCGATGAAGACATTGACCAGGGACAATGCCGCCGGCGTCACGCCAGGGATGCGTGAAGCGTGGGCCAGCGTGGTAGGCCGGATTTTCAGAAAAGTTTGCTGCATTTCGATGGAAAGTCCGCTCACCGAACGGTAGTCAAACCATTCCGGAATGGTTCGGTGCTCGGCCTTCTTGAGACGGTCGATGGCCCTCTGCTGTTGTAAGAGATAGCCTTCGTACTTGATTTCGGTTTCGACGGATTTGAGTTCGTTGCGAACTTCAGAGCTTAGTTTCACCGCCGAGGATGCAGGGTCGCGGTCAAAAAAATCAGCGCTCAGTTCGCGAAGCGCCGGAGCGATTTGCTCAATCACAATTTCCGGACGCTTGAGGAGTTGGGCAAGTGTTTGGCCCAGCATAGACGAGAAATCACTACCGGAAACAGCAGGTCCCTCGACTACGTTCGCCTGCGCCTCTCTTCGCTCGGGATGACAAATTACTCTAAGCCGTTCCGCCATTTCGCCTGTCAGTCGTGCCTTCTCGAGCAACTGCTTCATCGCCACCATGCGTTCCTGCTTGGCTTCAAAATCCGCCCACGCAGAGTCGGAAATCAATCCCACGCGGCGGCCATGCGGAGTCAGCCGGCGATCGGCATTGTCTATTCTTAGGTGCAAGCGAAACTCTGCTCGCGAAG
>JBEKTR010000015.1:0-27779 GCA_049515835.1 Terriglobales bacterium | reverse complement strand
TCATCCCCCGGTCCGATAACCATCGGCGATTTCAACGGTGATGGCAAAGCTGATGTGGCTGTAGCGGAATTCAACCCAGGTTACTTGGAACTAGTTCTGCTGGGAAATGGTGACGGAACGTTGCAGGCGTCAAAGTCATCACCGATAACTTACTTCGCATATGCAACCACGGCCGACGTTAACGGAGATGGAAAGCTTGATTTGATCATCAGCTGTTGTGTGAATTCTCTTCAGTGTGCGGTGAGCTTTCTCCCCGGCAACGGTGATGGGACTTTTGGAAGCCCCATCACCCTGTTTTCTGGCGGCGATGGTGGTCCGATAGCAGTAGCTGATGTGAACGGCGATGGCAACCCGGACTTAATCGATGAGATTGATCCGACGGCTGCACAAGTCTACCTGGGAAACGGGAGTGGAACATTTTCAAATGCGGGAAGTTACTTAGTTCAATGGGCGACGACGAATGGCTTTCCCCTAATTGACGGCAGTACTATCGCGGTTAGTGATTTCAACCAAGATGGAAAAGTCGATTTCGCGTTGGTAGGCTCCGTGCTTCTTGGCAATGGGGATGGAACCTTTCAGGGTGTGCGAATGACGGTCGCTCCGAACACGCTGGGGCAGTTTGCGATCGGTGATTTTGACAGCAACGGTACGCAGGACGTCGCAGCACTCTCCAGCCCCATTCCGGGGAATAACCTCTACATATTCAGAAATAATGGCTTCGCCGTATTATCTCTTTCGCAAACAATCCCCACACCAAGCACCGCTGTGGCTATCGCTAAGGGGGACTTTAATGGAGATGGCAATCTCGATTTACTCTTGGCAACTGGCTCTTCGACCTACGGGGTAGTTCTTGGGAATGGCGACGGGACATTTCAGACGCCACTTTACTACCCTCTAGACACGAGCGGAGCGTCCTCCATTCTTGTTGGCGACTTCAATAATGATAAGAAATTGGATTTTGCAATTTCCCTCTACTCGAGCCAAACATTTCCACTGTTGCTCGGGAATGGAGATGGGACGTTTCAAAATGCAGTAGATATTTATGATGGCGGCGGCGGCCCACTGCTAGCAGGAGACTTTAACAACGACGGGAATCTCGATATCGTTGCGGGAAGTGCAATTTTATTTGGCAATGGCAATGGCACTTTCCAAGCGGCTGTTTTCCCTGCCAATTTGCAAGGTTTTGAAGCTCTGTTTGTCGCCGATGTGAACAATGACCGCAAGCCAGACTTAATTTCTTATTCAGGTCAAGTTGCATTGGGCAACGGGGATGGCACATTTATCGTGTTGCCATCGGCTGTAAGAAATCTAGTGGGCGCTATTGGCGACGTGAACGGGGATGGCAAGATCGACCTTTTCGTGGAAAATACACAATCTGAACAAACTGGGGTGCAGTTAGGAAATGGGGATGGAACCTTTGGACCTCTCATCAATGTTCCGCCAAAAGGTAGCCTCAGCGGGCAGCTTACAGATATGAATGGCGGCGGCCAGCTTACAGATATGAATGGCGATGGCAAGCCAGACCTGGTATTTCCATGGGGATCTACGGATTCCGGGGGCATCCTTACCGGGGGCATCGGAGTATTACTGAACACGACAGCGGCAGGCTTTGAGCTCTTCGCTACGGCATTGTCGCCAGCCACGATTGCGGCTGGTGGTTCAACGACTTCGACGGTATCGGTAAGTTCGATGTTTGGGTTTAACGGTGCTGTGTCTCTCGCGTGCAGCGGATTGCCGAGTGAGGCAAGTTGCACATTCAGTCCGGCGACGATAGCCAACAGCTCTGGCACTTCAAAACTAACCATTACTACGATGGCTCCGAGCTCTACAGGAATGATTTCGCCGATGGAATTTCAATTGGGGAAGAAGATGAGTGCAGGGTTGGCGCTTATTTTGACGATGGGGGTAGTCTATGTGCCGAAGCGCCGTCGTTTTAAGCATATACGCGGTCTGGCTGCGATTGTGTTGATGCTAGGGTTATTTGTTGGTTGTGGCAGTGGGGGTTCAGGATCAAGCCCATCGGGAGGAAGTGGGACATCGGCGGGGACCTATTCGCTGACCGTGACGGCAACACCAACGGGAGGTACTTCGCAAAACGTAAAGCTAACTTTGATAGTGCAATAACGTGACCTGAGTCTGCCCGAAAGCGCACTAATGGTGCGCTTTTTTTGTTTGGCAATGCTTTGGCAGCAGGCAGTTTTCTGCGAAGATAATGAAACAATTACTTCAGATCCAGACAACCGCACGGTTGAGAAGGAATGAAACCAACAAATTGATTCGACGCCTTCGTGAAGGACGAATATGTGCGGCATTGTAGGCACGCTCGCGTTCGACTCGAGTTCGGGCAAGCTGGCATTGGTAACTATCATCCGGATGCGCGACGCGATGGCGCACCGCGGTCCGGATGGTTGTGGTGCCTGGATTAGTGAGGATGGACGAATCGCATTCGGACATCGGCGTTTGTCCATCATCGATTTGTCCGATGCGGCCAGCCAGCCGATGCAGAACGCAGATGGTTCGCTCACGCTAATCTTCAATGGCGAAATCTACAATCATGCAGAAATCCGTGCAGAACTGAAGAAGTGCGCCAATTATCACTGGAAAACGGACCACTCCGACACGGAGGTGATTCTTCATTCCTTTGCGCAGTGGGGCATCGATTGTGTAGAGAAATTTCGGGGCATGTTCGCGTTTGCGATATGGGATGCCCGGAAGCGTGAGTTATGGCTGGTTCGCGATCGCATCGGCATTAAACCTCTCTATTACAGTGTTCATCACGGGCGAATCACGTTCGCTTCCGAAATCAAAGCGCTGTTGTGCGACCCGGAACAGGATCGCGCCGTGGATGAAGAGAGTTTCTATCACTTCCTTTCCTTCCTGACCACTCCTGCACCGAAGACGCTTTTTCGTGGTATTTACAAGTTGCCAGGGGGAACGTGGCTGCGAGTGCGACCGGATGGAAGCATCCACGAGCATAGATATTGGGATGTCTTGGACCATACAAATCCTCTCACCGGCAAGAGCGACGATGAGATCGCACAAAATATTCGCGAAGAGTTGCGGACCGCGGTCCGACTGCGAAAAGTCAGCGACGTGCCTGTGGGAGTTTTTCTTTCAGGCGGAATTGATTCCAGCGTGAATGCGGTATTGTTCGCTGAGAATGCGACGACGCCGGTCGAGACGTTTTCTATTGGGTATGACAGCAACTATGCCAGCTACCCAAGTGAATTGCCCTATGCGCGCCGGATTGCGGCACAAGTGGGGGCGAAGCATCATGAACGGATACTTTCCCAACAGGATCTAATCGATTTCTTGCCGGAGATGGTGCGTCTTCAAGACGAACCCATTGCCGATCCAGTGTGTGTGCCGGTTTACTATGTATCCAAGCTGGCGCGCGATAGCGGCGTCGCAGTTTGTCAGGTCGGCGAGGGCGCCGATGAATTGTTTTGCGGCTATCCGATATGGCGGTTGAAGCTGCAATTGCAAGAATATGGCAACATGGCTCCTCGTTTCTTAAAAATGCTAGGTTTGGCAGGACTGGACACCTGCGGTGCAGGGGATACACATCCCTACGAATGGTTGCGCCGGAGCAGCGCTGGGCTGCCCGTTTTTTGGGGTGGGGCAGAATCGTTTACTGAAGCAGGCAAACAGCGACTTCTGTCGCCCCGTCTGCGGACGGAATTGAAGGGGCTTTCCTCTTGGGATGCACTTTCTCCAATTTTCCAGCGCTTCAATGAGAATGCATGGGAACGTTCGACCCTTTCGTGGATGACTTACCTGGATCTCAACCTTCGACTGTCGGAGCTTTTGCTGATGAGAGTGGATAAAATGAGCATGGGAGCGAGCTTGGAAGCTAGGGTGCCTTTTCTCGACCACAAGTTTGTAGAGTTAGCGATGAGCATTCCTGCGGAAGTCAAGACGCGCAACGGCACTTTGAAGTACATACTTAAGAAAGCAGTGCGGGGTCTGATACCTGACGACTTAATTGACCGCAAGAAGCAAGGGTTCGCGGTGCCGGTGCGAGAATGGTTTTCTGATCGTTTGGGCGATTTCGCGCGGGATGAACTCCGTAAGTTTTGTCGCGATACTGACTTTCTTGATGGTAACGAAGTAGATTTGCTCGCGAAACGAGATGGCAAGCGGGCTTGGTACCTATTGAATTTTGCTCTTTGGTGGCGCCAAAGTGTTGGCGCTTAAAACTCCGTAAGAATTGGCGATATTTGTGATGAAAGCACTCGTCGGAGATTTAGCATCGGGAGAGTTAAAGACCCTTGAAATCCCTCGGCCAGAGCTACGGCCAGGCGGGATCCTCGTGCGCACAGCTTTTTCTGCCATCAGCGCTGGCACGGAACGCGCCAAGATTGAGACTTCAGAAAAATCTCTCTTTAGCAAAGCATTGGCGCGTCCAGATCTGGTGAAGGATGTCCTCAACTATGCGCGAGTGAATGGAGCGATGGCGGCGTATGAGAAGGTGCACGCGAAACTCAATACGCTCGGAGTTATGGGTTACAGTTGCGCGGGCACGGTGATGACTGTCGCTCCGGGCGTGACCGATTTTCAATGCGGTGATCGGGTTGCATGTGGCGGCGCTGGCTACGCCGGCCACAGTGAGGTGAATTGGATCCCGCGCAATCTTGCGGTCCGAGTACCTGAGAACGTTCCCTTGGATGCTGCGTCTCTCACCACCATCGGCGCAGTTGCCATGCAAGGTTTGCGTCAATCGCAAGCCACCGTTGGAGAAACAGTCTTAGTCATTGGTGCGGGCCTGCTTGGCATACTGACCATTCAGTTGGCGCGCGCGGCGGGATGCCGGGTGATTGCCGTTGATGTCGATCCCTCAAGAGTCGAAAGCGCGCTGAAATTTGGAGCACACGTTGCGGTGCTGAACTCTGATCCACGATTAGAGTCCTCGGTGCAGGCATTCTCTCGCTATGGGCCTGACGTCGCAATCATTACGGCTGCAACGCATAGCTCGGAGCCTGTCGCAACAGCTGCGCGCTTGCTCCGTGATCGCGGTCACATAGTACTTGTCGGTCATGTGGGGATGGAGGTTTCTCGCGCGGACGTATACCGTAAGGAAATTACCATTTCTATGTCCCGCTCCTATGGTCCTGGACGCTATGATCCGTCGTATGAGGAACAGGGGCATGACTATCCGATCGGTTATGTGCGCTGGACCGAGCGACGCAACATGGAATCGTTTCTCGATTTGTTATCGTCGGGTGCCGTCGATGTCAGTAGGTTGATCACACAGCGGCGTTCCATTGCCGCTGCTGCCCAAGCTTACGAGGAACTCGCGGCCAGCGGATTTTATACTTTCATACTCGAATACGGCAACGAAAATGAAGTGGAGGTGTTACCGTCCGCAAGCACGACCGTCTCGCCAAAAGATGCGGTTGCTCGCGGTGGCCAGCTCCGGATCGGATTCATCGGAGCAGGGAATTTCGCTCAGTCCCAGATGATCCCGTCTCTAAAGCGCGCATCTGGCGTTTCATTGGAAGCAATTGCCTCGGCCTCGGGAGTCACAGCCGAATCGGCACGTGCCAGATTTGGTTTTCGTCGTGCACTCACTTCGAGTGAGCTCATAGATGATTCGAATCTGGATGCCGTTTTCGTCGCCTCCCGTAATGACAGCCACGCGCAATACGTCGTTGATGCCCTGCGCGCCAGCAAGGCTGTATTTGTGGAGAAGCCGCTGGCAGTGGATCGCGCTCAATTAGATTTGGTGAAACAGACTTGTACAGAAGCACGTGAACATGGCCATCAACCTTTTCTTATGGTTGGCTTTAATCGCCGGTTTGCGCCATTTAGCACAAAAATCAAAGAGTTTTTCGCTGGGCGACAAGAGCCAATGATTGTCCATTTGCGAATCAATGCCGGCTATTTGCCAGCGGAACATTGGACGCAGCAGGCGGGCCAGGGAGGACGCGTAGTTGGCGAATTATGTCATTTCATAGATTGGGCGCGCTATTTGACTGGTTCCTGCATTCGAACCATATCGGCTTCGGCGTTGCCAGATGGTAATCGATATCGTGGCGATAACGTCGCCTGCACAATAAGCTTTGCTGACGGCTCGATTGCAAATTTGCTGTATTTAGCCAATGGAGATTCCGCGGTTTCAAAAGAATATATCGAGGTATTTTGCGAAGGTGGAGTTGCGCGCCTGGAGGACTTTACTCGTTTGGAATTGTCCCGTAATCGTAAGGTGAAGCGGTACAAATCGCCTCGCGATAAGGGACATGTCCAGGAATTGAAACAGGTGCTGAAAGCAATGGCATCGGGTGGCCCATCGCCCATCCCCTTTGACGAACTTTTTGAGGTGACAGAGGCCACATTCTTGGTGGCCGAAGCAGTTGCAAGCGCGCGCCCCATGGAAACGACCGGCGCGCTGCCGGCAATCGCTTTTGCTGGCGCGTAGAGTTTCCATCTCAGACGGTACGACTTAATATTTTCTGGAGTCAGCATTGCACATTCTTCACGTAGTAGGCGCGCGTCCGAACTTTATGAAACTGGCTCCGGTGCTGCGCGCACTTAGCACGCGCAACAATGTTCGTCAAACAATCGTGCATACTGGCCAACACTACGACGCCAATATGTCCGATGTGTTTTTTCAGCAGCTTGGTGTCCCTGCCCCGGATGTAAATCTGGCTGTCGGATCCGGGTCTCACGCCCAGCAGACTGCGGGAATCATGACGCGATTCGAAGCCGCAGTTCTTGATCGTAAGCCTGGCATGGTGCTGGTTTATGGAGACGTCAATTCTGCCGTTGCCGCCGCTCTTGTGTGCGCCAAGCTACAGATTAAAGTCGGTCACGTGGAAGCCGGGCTGCGATCTTTTGATCGCACCATGCCTGAGGAAATCAATCGTCTCGTCACGGACCAATTGGCCGACGTCCTTTTTACGCCTTCCGAAGATGGCGACCTCAATTTGGCGCGGGAGGGCATCGCGAAAGAAAAGATCCATCTTGTGGGCAATGTCATGATTGACTCGCTCGTCCGGCTGTTGCCTGAAGCCCTGAAACATGGTCGCAACGGTTTTCCGGAAAGTTACGCTTTGGTGACACTGCATCGACCTTCCAATGTCGATGACGGCGGGACGCTAAGTGAAATCTTGCAATCATTGTTAGAGGTAAGCAAGAACCTGGCTGTACTTTTTCCGGCACACCCCAGAACTCGCCAGCGGCTGGAGGCGTTTGGTATGGATGCACGGCAGTTGCGCGTGCTCGACCCTGTGCCTTATGTAGAATTTATAAACCTGCAGCGCAATGCCACCGTGGTGATTACCGACTCCGGTGGCATTCAGGAAGAGACCACGTATCTTGGCGTCCCGTGTCTCACTTTGCGCGACAATACCGAACGCCCTGTGACAGTTTCACAGGGCACGAATATTCTTGTCGGCAAAGACCCGGAGAAATTGCGCATCGAACTGGAAAGTATCTTGCAAGGCAACGCGAAGAGAGGCACCATTCCGCCTCTTTGGGACGGATACGCGGCCGAGAGAATCGCTCGTGTCCTCGTGGATTAAAATCTCACAAGCCTTTATGAAAGGTGCAACATGTCCTGGGCGAGCAAACTGATCGAGCCGTATCGAGTGACGGGCGGGAAGAAGTTTCGGTTGAAAGACTTTGATCCTGCCGACACGGGGACCGATCGCTCCAAGAAACATGCGCAGGAGCTTTTGCAACAGGGCATCGCCGATATGGCCGAGTTGCAAGACAAGCTCTACGCCCAGAGCCGTTGGGGTTTGCTCCTGATTTTCCAGGCAATGGACGCCGCCGGTAAAGATGGCGCAATTAAGCACGTGATGTCGGGCGTTAATCCTCAGGGTTGCCAGGTTTATTCGTTCAAGCAACCCTCAGCAGAAGAGCTCGACCATGACTTTTTGTGGCGATGTGGCGTAAGGCTGCCCGAACGCGGACGCATTGGTATTTTCAACCGGTCGTATTACGAAGAAGTGCTGGTGGTGCGCGTGCACCCCAAGGTTTTGCAAGGCCAGCGGCTTCCTCCGAAACTAATAACCAAGGACATCTGGAAAGAACGCTTTGAAGACATCAACGCCTTTGAGGGGCGCTTGGCGCGAAATGGATTCATCGTGCGTAAGTTCTTTCTCAACCTGTCAAAGAAAGAGCAAAAACGCAGGTTTCTGGATCGTCTGGATCATCCCGATAAGAATTGGAAATTTTCGGCCGCGGATGTGCATGAACGGCAGTATTGGGATGACTACATGGACGCGTACGAAGACATGATTACTCATACAGCCAGCGAGCATGCTCCATGGTATGTGGTTCCGGCGGATAACAAATGGTTCACGCGAGTCACCGTGGCAGCAGCCATTGTCGAGACGCTCGAAAGCCTGAATCTTGCGTACCCCGAAGTGGATCCCGAGAAGCAGAAACAGCTGAAAGAGGCGCGCCGTCAATTGGAAGGGAAAGAAAAGGCCGAGTAAATCAAGAAGTCGGTCGTTAAAAAACTACCCAGGCCCTTTGATTTCCCACATATCTTGAGCGCGTAACCAGTTACTCCGGCTGGTTACTGGCCGCACTTTCGTGCCACTCCTCTGGCACGTCAGAGCCTTGTACGAAATTTTCGCTCTTGGTACCTTGACGCTAGAAGTCCCCCAGGGAAGTGGAATTCTAAACGAGGTGGGCTATGAAGCTGGTTCATCTATGCTACGCGGCTCTGGGGATTGCGGTGGCTCGTTGGTTTTTCAAGCGTGAATCGGTTGCACTGGCCGATCCGGTTACGCGTCTGCGTTCCTCTGGATTGTTGTAAGTGGTATCTCACTGAATGGGCGTGCGTCCCGTTGCGTGCCTTCGTCTGGCACGCCCATTCCAACCCCTCCTATACGCGAAGGTACTACGTCCACTGATTACCTTCGTGGTCGCCCCCTATCCTCTATTTCTAGTTACAATTTTTGCAGGACTCTTGTTTTGCGGGCGTGTTCCGCAAGAACGTTGGCTCTTGGCGATGACTGCGCGCTATCTCATCCCGCTGTTGTTTCTGGCTACCCTGCTGCCGGGGGCAGCCGCCCAATCCGATGAGGGCGAGGTTTCGCTCGGAGACTTTGCACGGGCTGCGCGTAGGGTAGACAAGCCTTCTAAACAACCTGTCATTGATAATGAAAATCTCTCGCAGAATCTAAGCGAGCTTCACCCTGCTTCGGACGGTACACCCGTTTTTTCAATTCGCGGCGGCAACAAGTTTGATATGTCTTCGCCCGACGGCAGTTGCAGCCTTTCGTTCAGTGCCAACGCGACAGCATTGATCGCGGACCCGATTATGAACCGGGAATTGCCTCCGAGCGAGCTCGCCAAATTGGATGGTCCAGCCGTAATCAGCAATAACATGCTGGAAGTTTCTATTTACAACGGCACCGGCTGGAATCTGACGGATGTGACGATCGGCTTGACTGTAATTCGCCACAACTCAGAAGAGGCACAGTCTGACTCGGTTCGTTCAGCAAGGTTGGTGCCCGCAACAATGCGGAATGTGGACGATGAGCCATCGGAAAACTCAGCCAACGGGGAAATCACGGCGAAGCGCTCGGACACTACAGTTCTTTATCATCTGAGGGGTTTGGCCGAGCCGCTCAAGACCACGACTTTCCGTGAAGTAATGGCGTCGGCGTTGGAGCCGGGCACGGAATGGCATTGGGCAATTGTGCAAGCAAAAGGGTCGCCGCCAAAGCCGGTCACGACGCTTGGCATTTCAGCGCAGGCCGTCCACTTGCCGATGTCGGCGCTCCCCGAATTGCCCCAAGTGGAAATCAGGCCGCCAGTCTTGCGCCCAATGCGAAGCACGCGCTAAACACGGCGCGGGACGGGTTCATTCTTACCTGACTTGATGCTACGGTAGGAGGCATCGAGAATTTCCTGATTTTGCCAGCCTTGCTCTCCCGGCACCAGGAACGGCGCGCCGCCTTCGATTGCTTGCGCAAACGCATCTACTTGCCGCGTATATGCCGGCGCGTTGGAAACTGTTTCGGTTTCCAAGACTTCCCACACGTCACGACGTTCAATGTTGACAGGGTGTTCCACGTTGAATCCATTTTCCGCGCGCAACGCTCCATGCTCGCCCACAATTTCAAGCGGAGTCCGATAGTCCGCGCGAAATGATACCTGCACAGTAGCGAGCGTTCCTTTCGAGAACTCGAGAATCATCGCTGACGCTGCTTCGAGCTTTCCCGAAACTTCATCGTGGGTCCCACGGGCGCTGACCGATACAACTTCGTCCTGCAAGATGTAGCGAAGCCCGTCGATGCAGTGCACACCAACGTCGGCGATGGGGCCACCGCCAGCAACCGCAGGATCATAGAGCCATTGCCGGGCATGGCCGGTTTTTCCTGGAAACGAAAACTCGGCACGGGCGAAGATTGGTTTGCCGATTTCGCCAGACGCCAGCCGCTCGCGCAGCCGGCGCGTACTGTCTTCAAAGCGAAAGACCTGCGCCACCCCCAGCAGGACGCCCGCCTTCCGCGCGGCTTCCACCATCTGACGACACTCATCCGCATTCACTCCCATTGGCTTCTCGCAAAGCACGTGTTTGCTATGGCGTAGCGCGCTCAGGACATCTTGCAAGTGCATTGCGTTGGGTGTCGTAACGAGCACAGCATCGACTTCCGGGGATCGACAGAGCGCATCTACTGAATCGAAGGCCAACGTAATGTTGAATTGACGTGCGGAAGCCTGCGCTTTTTCCATGGTCCGGCGCGAGAGCGCGGTAACCTGGCAGTGCTTCGCCGCGAGAAATCCCGGCATGAGTCGTTTGACCGCGTGAAGTCCGAAACCTACTATGCCGAACTTGACCATCCAAGGAGTGTAAATCAGAAGTGCAACCCGCAACTGATCCTCGTGGGGGCGGCTGCCTGATGGTTAAGGCCAGACCGTCATAGACGAAGGCGCAGCCGCCATCGTGGCCGTAAAGCCTGTACCCGTCAGCTCGCCGCTACCTGTGTCCACTGAGAACTCGGTAATCGTGTTACCGCTCTGATTGCCAACATAAACAAATTTGTCGCTGGGGTCCGTAGCCACGAAGACTGGTTGCGTACCCGCACCATACGGAGATCCGAGGAGCTGCGTAAGGACACCGTTGCTTGCGATCGAGTACGCATATAGATTGCTCGATCCGAGGCAGTCAACGTAGAGATAATTGCTGTCCGCCGAAACCGCGAGCGATATCGGCCCCGTACCGGCGGTGAAGGGAGATTCCGGGGCTGCAATCAGCGCGCCCGTCGAGCCATTAATAGAAAATACCGAAACGGTGTTGGCGGAACTATTCGCGGCAAAAAGAAATTTGCCTCCGGGATCGATTGCCATGCCAAGCGTGCCCGTGACCACAGAAAATGGCGAACCCGCGACGCTTTGCAAAGCACCGGTAGATGAAATCGAGTAAGCGTAAATAAGCGAGATGTTGGGGTTGTTCACATAAAGGAACTTGCCCGACGGCGTGATCGCTGCCGACACAGGTCGTGGATTAATTGCAAACGGCGACCCCGAGATGGCCTTAAGAGCGCCGGTACCAGAATCGATGGAGAAAACTGAAATATTTGACGATATCTGATTGATCGAAAACAGAAACGTTCCCGCAGAATTCACAAGGATCGATACCGGGGTGAGGCCGGTGGACGTGCGCGGCAACACTTCAGTCAGCGCCCCCGACGTCGAATTGACGTTGAACAATGAGATTGTGCTGTCCGCCGTATTAGCAACATAGAGCAAGTTCCGGCTGGGCAGCGATTGTATCGAGGTCGGGGAGTTGCCTCCCGCGAAGGGCGAGCCGAGGACGGGCGTGAATTTTCCCGTGTTGCTCTCGATGCGATATGCGTAAATGCCGCTCTCCGTCACGGTCACATAGGCATTGTGAGTCGGGCTGCCGCTTCCTCCGAAAACGCTGCTGCCGCCGCAACCCGCCAACCCGGCCAGGGAAACCCCGCATGCCAGCAGGGCGATCATTCTTATCTGCATTCCAAATCCTCGATTGAACGTACTTCCATCGAACGCGCTCGATTGAACATGCCCAGAGTTACTTCAAAGTCTTGCCGAGATGAATCACAATGCCCGCGGAAACACGTACGTTGTTCTGGGTGACTCCGTAGGTCGAGGTATTCAAGTAGTCGGCTTGGAACACTCTGATTGCGAAACGATGCCGGAACGGATAATCGTAACCGCCGCCCAAGTCAATCGACCGTCCAAGTGAACTGCCAACGCCGGGCACTTCATTGCCATTTCGCGCCTTACCAAACAACGCGTGGGCAAACCAGCGGCCACGATATCTGTTTGTCGAAATTTCCGGTCCGGCCATAAACGTATAGAAATGCTGGTTCTGGGTAAAAGTTGCGCTCACATCCGCAACCGCAGCCAAGTAGTGCGTAATGTTGTACTGCCCGGCCAAGTTGCCCCCGTTCAAATTGGAATAGTCCGTATAACCATAGCTCTTCGTATCCAGGCGGAGGAACGAGTAGCCAGCGAATACGTCGTACCGGGTGGTGTTTTGCGCCAATAATGGTCGCGAGCCGACAAGAACGGTCATCAGCACCGTGAGGGCTCCTAGAACTCTTGAAATTTTCATGATCTTCAATTGGATGCGCCCTGCAGTGGTGCCGTGAGTCGTAATTTCCATTCGGAAAGGTCTAAGCGCCGAATCTCCTGATAATTTTGTGAAACTTGATTTTACCCGGAAAATGGCCGATTTGGTCGAACTTCGTCGTCGGCTTCCAGAGCTCAAATCCACTTGGCATCGTAAGAGTCAATAGCCGGTAGCGCGGCGAAATGACACAATGCCTCATTCTCCCCCGGAATGGATTTTGCTCGGCCGTCCGCAGCTTATGTTTCGGCTGTATTTGCATTGACTTGGCATATACGCCATCCTTAAGATGCTAACCCAAGAAGGGTGTATCTACGATGAAGGGCGAAGTCCTCGGGCACTATCAAATCCAGGAAAAGATAGGCTCGGGTGGGATGGGCGAAGTCTATCGCGCAACGGATGACCGACTGGGTCGCGAAGTTGCGATAAAAGTTCTGCAACCAGGGTTGGCCGACGACCCAGATCGCCTTCGGCGCTTCGAACTCGAAGCGCGGGCCGCTGCAGCTCTAAATCATCCGAATATTCTGGCCGTTTATGACATGGGCGTGCACGATGGCGCGCCATACATTGTTTCTGAACTGTTGCACGGGAAGACCCTCCGGATGCGAGTTCAGGAGGGAGCGATTCCCTTGCACCGCGCCGCCGATTACGCCCAGCAACTCGCTCAAGGTTTAGTCGCCGCACACGACAAGGGAATTATTCACCGCGATCTAAAACCTGAAAATATTTTCATCACCCAGGACGAGCGGGTAAAGATTCTCGACTTCGGCATCGCCAAGCTGATCCAACCCGATGTCGATGATCGATCAGTCACAACCATGACTACGCAAACCCGAACGGGGTCGGTGATGGGCACTCTTGCCTACATGTCTCCCGAACAGTTGCGCGGGAAAACTGTGGATTTGCGCAGTGACATTTTTAGTTTTGGTGCGATTTTTCTGGAAATGCTGACTGGTAAAAGAGCATTTTCCGGCGAGACGAATGCGGACACCATGACGGCCGTCTTGAAAGACGAGCCCAAAGGATTTGCAGACGACTCGATCTCTCCGCATCCTGCGTTCGCAGGGATCGTGCGGCATTGTCTCGAAAAAGACCCCGCCAACCGCTTCCAAACCGCTCGCGATCTCGCCTTTGCGCTAAACGAAGCCGAACTCTATTCCGGAGTGAGAGGGCTTCAATTTCAGCGCGCGAAATCGCACGTGCGGAAGTGGGCACCATGGATTTTGGGCGCGACCCTATTGGCGGCTGCAGGAATCTTCATTGGCGTCGCCGTTCGATCAGATGTTGAGCCTGCATATCAGCGTCTCACATTTGGCCGAGGAACGGTCTATTCCGCGCGCTTCACCGCGGATGGCCGCAGCGTACTTTATGGCGCGGGCTGGAATGGCCATCCCCTTGAGATTTTTTCTACTGCGCCGAACTCAGTACTCTCCAATCCAGTAAGCCTTAGCGGGCATCTGCTGGCATTGTCACGGTCGGACCAATTGGCCGTGGTCCTGGGTGGTGTGCCCGGCTCGCGTCTGGATTTTGAAGACGGTACCTTGGCCCAAGCGCCGATTGCTGGGGGATCCCCTCGCGAACTGCTGCAAGGAGTTACGTGGGCCGATTGGAGTTCGGTTGGAGATCTTGCGGTGGTTCGCCGCGTCTCAGGGCACGATCGTCTTGAATACCCCATCGGCAAGGTCTTGTACGAAACCGTGGGCAACATCGGCAATGTTCGCTTCTCGCCCGATGGTCGTCTCATCGCCTATCTTGATCATCCCCTCCGGTACGACGAGGCCGGCTCTGTTTGTATCACCGATTTGAGCGGCAATCGCAGCCAACTCTCTGGCGGCTGGACGTCAGTAACCGGCCTCGCATGGCATCCGCACGGTAACGAAATTTGGTTTACAGCGGCGGAGCATGGTGCGACAGAAAGAGCCTTGCGCGCGGTCACACTATCCGGCAAAGCGCGCAGAATCCTGAGCATTCCCGGTAGCTTTACGCTTCAAGACATTGCTTCCGACGGCAGAGTGCTCGTGGCATCCGAATCTGAACGCGTGCCCATGGAGTGGGTTGCGAAGGTAAATGGAGGCGTGAGCTATCAGGATCTATCGTGGTTCGATTGGACCGTGGCCAAAGACATTTCGCCCGATGGCCGGTCTGTGCTGTTTCAGGAGAGCGGCGACGCGACTGTCACGACCGACGCAGTCTCACTACGAAGAGTCGATGGCACACCTCCTATTAAGTTGGGCGATGGTATTGCCTACAATTTTTCTCCGGATGGTAAATGGGCGCTTTCGACCCTTGCGAACCCACCTCGGATCGGGTTACTTCCTATAGGAACCGGGCAACCGCGATTCATTCCGTTACCGCTTGCATCCCTGCAACCGGGTGCGAACTTTATGCCTGACGGCCAAAGTGTTCTTGTCAATGGGAATGAAGCAGGGCACAGCGTGCGTACTTACCGCGTGGATATTACAAATGGAGTCTCGCGTCCAGTCACGCCAGAAGGGTTGAGTGCGGTTATGCCATCCCCCGACGGGAAATACTTAGCCGGAGTCGATAGAGAATACAAGTTAAACGTGATTCCTGTGGACGGCGGTCCGCCCCGCGTAATTACCAGACTTGGCCCCGGCGTGGACACGATGGCCTGGACGCGCGATGGCAAAGGTATCTACATTTATCGTTATGGCGAGATCCCGTTGCAAGTAAAGCGCCTGGATTTTGCAACAGGTCGATCGATACCAGTGCAACAACTGGCACCCGGGGATAGGGCAGGTGTGGTTTCGATTGGCCCCGTGGTCGTAAACCGCGACGGTACGCAATTCGCCTATAGCTACTATCAGGTGGTTTCAGTTCTTTACGTGGTTTCAGGACTGCGCTAAAGCCCTAATTCAACGGTCCGGAAAAGTCCTGCCGCACGAAGTGAAAAAAGATCGAAGTGGACGAATGCCCGGCTGCTAGCCGGGTTCGTGAGTGCGGAATTTCTCGTCCGCGATATAGGATGGCGTCCCCCAAGGCCTGGAAAATCTGCGCCTCCCCGCCCTTTATATGGAGTCGCAATGGCCACGGTGTAGCCAAATCAGCTTCCGGAGAATAGTCGATGCACAACGAAATACCAAATTCGCATTGTTCGCGGTCGGTATGCTTCGCCAGCAAAGAACCTTCCGCATAGGACGAAAAATAGCAATAGGAAGGCTTCACCGCTTCGCCAACTATTTCAGAGATTCTGGCCGTCAATTGATGATGAAAGAATCGCGCGACGGGTTCATTGAAAGCGACGTAACGTGAACCAGTCTGCGAGTCTCCGAGTTGGAAATTGCCGTGGCGCAAATGATACCGATAGTAGCGGCGCAGAGCGGCGAGGTGGAAAGGATGAACCAAATGACCTAACGGAACATAGCCGTTCTGAAGAAACTGTTGGCGAGACTTGGAAGTGACCGGGCGGCGTTCCTCCGCGAGACCAACCGACGAGTTCTCGTCGATGAGAACGGCCGCCAATTTCAAAGCGAAAAGGGTGTCGCGCGAAACTGCTTCGTCCAATGCTTCTCCTTGCTCTACCCGCGCAAGCGTATCCAATAATTCCGGCCCGAGCCAGTACGGCATTACTGAACCTGCAGCAGCGTCTCGCACCCAAACAACCCTGTACCCAGAGCTGTTGCAGGCGAAATGTTGCTCATCGAACTCAATCGAGTCAGGAGTCTTGAAGAAACACAGCGGATTCAAAATCCACTTAGGATCGGTTCGATTGCAATCAGACGGATCTTCCCCATGGGGGGAACGCAGGAATCTTGCGGGAACGAGAAAGTCCGGCTGATCGTCAAGGCAGCAATAGTAGAGCGCTCGTGGCAATGCGCGGGCGTGCTCCGCCGGACGTGCGGTGACCGTCGAAGCACCCACCAAACGCTCTATCCACTGCAACCAGTCGCTGCTTTCAACCTGGGACGCCATCTATCTATGGAACCACCCGTTCACCGTAAATCGGCTATCGGCAAAAACGCGGGAAGGTGTTTCGACCGGCGTGATTTCGTGGGTTAACGAACTGAGAAACATTACCGCCTGATTCTGCTCCGGCACAACAGCGCGATAGTGCTCGGTGGGCCGGTACCCGCCATCCTCCAGGCGGGAATCGTAGATGCGTAGTTCGCCGCCGCGAAACGGTTTCGGTTCGCGATGAAAGAAATAGACGAAGGTAATTTCCCGCCGGGCAATTTCATCTACGCCATTGTCGCAATGCCAGTGAAAATAGTCGCCGTCATTACTCGCGGTGACCTGTGCTTCGACACGTGTGACTTCGAACGATGGATGCCCCAATTTTCGCAATACGCCCGGTAGTGCGGTGCGCAAACGGTTCATTAGAACGTCATAGTGAGGTCCCAACTCCATCAGCACACGTGAACGCCTGCTCTCAAAATCCACAGTCCCGCCAGGAAGGCCCGGCGAGACCACTTCGCTGATCTGAAACTCCATTTCTTTCTGCAATACATATTGGGTGAGCGCTTGCAACTCAGCGGGAGGGAGAAATTCATCCAGCAGCACACAATCAGCGCGCAGGAATTCTGCCCTTACGGTCTGGTCGCGCTCCGCGACTGCAACGACCACAGCTTCGCGGCTACCGGTGCCCGGCGGATTTGGCCCAGGAGGTTTCGGGGAATTCGGATCGATCGGCCCTGGCGGCGTAATTGGTGGATTGCCAGCCTGCATCGTTGAGCGTACTAGGCTCACGCCCGGCGGATTGGGCCCAGGGGGCTTCGGGGAATTCGGATCGATCGGCCCAGGCGGCGTCATTGGTGGATTGCCAGCCCGCATCGTTGAGCGTACTGTGCTCACGCCCGGCGGATTTGGCCCAGGAGGCTTCGGGGAATTCGGATCGATCGGCCCTGGCGGGGTCATTGGTGGGGACCCGACGCTGTGAGTGTGCCCTTGCAACAGCTGAATTATGGTTTTGCCAAGCACAAGTTGTGCCCGTTCACTTACAACTTCGCCAACCGCGCGGGCAATTACTGCGCTCATCGCCTCGCCGCATCCGTTGGCCGACTTTGCGTGCTGCAAAAGTCGGGCCAGCAAATCTTTCTCTTGAGCGCTTAATATCCTGTCGTCCGCAGCAAGGCTTTCCGTCAAATAGCTGACGCCGTCATTAGTTTTCATGAACTATCCCTCCTTGCAGAGTGTTGGGCTTTCCTTGAACTAGAAACCAAGAGCTAGCAGCCGGAGGAAATCCGGTAGACGACGGGGAGTAAAACTTAGCACAATAACGATATTCTTCTGCATACAATTTTGAATCGGAAGAAAAAATCTGAGGAAAACAGGGCAGAAACTCGAGGCGATCTATCGGGCAGCTAAAGCACCTACGAGAGAGTCGAATACCTTGACTCCATCGATTCCGCCCAACTCGGGTTCACTGAGACGCTCAGGATGCGGCATCATGCCGAGAACATTTCGTCCCTCGTTACAAACTCCGGCAATATTGTCGAGCGACCCATTCGGGTTGGCTGCCGTTGTTATCTGGCCGTCAGGCAAGCAATAACGGAACACAATACGGTTATTGTGCCGCAAATCAGCCAATGTGGCATCGTCACAAAAGTAGTTTCCGTCCATGTGGCCGATCGGAATGGTCAGGACTTCGCCTTGGCGGCAGGTGTTTGTGAACGGAGTCCCGGAGTTTTCTACGCGTACTTGCACTGGCTTACATACATATTTCAAACCTGCATTCCGGGTCAAAGCACCTGGAAGGAGGCCGGATTCGCATAAGATCTGGAATCCATTACAGATGCCAAGAACTAAGCCACCATTCGCGGCAAATTTGCTGACCGAATCCATGACGGGAGAAAACTTCGCTATTGCGCCGGTGCGCAGATAGTCCCCGTAGGCGAACCCGCCGGGCACGATGATGGCGTCGCAATTCTCTAAGTCGTGCGATTCATGCCAAAGAAAAGTCACGGGCTGCTTTGCCACGTGCTGAATCGTCCAATAAGCGTCGTGATCGCAGTTTGAGCCAGGGAAGACGAGCACTCCAAATTTCATTTCATGCCTCGCCGCAGGTATATAAAAAGTTTAGCATGGTGTGTATTTAACATGGTGTGGGAATGCATAAAGACGGCATCGCGCTCAAAAGTCTTATGAGGATCCGCGATCATCTCTCATTGACCGGCGATGCTCTCAAGAATTGGGCCGTCGCGCAGGCACAGGATTCTCTCGCCGTCGGCCTGCTTTGGTGGGTTGGACTGACACTTCTCCACGTGCCTTGGGCGCCGCTATGGGCAATGTTGGCGGCGGCTTTGCAGATTGTTCCCCATTTTGGACCGATTTTGGGGCTTCTTGGGCCGGTGCTCTCCGCCGCTATCCATTGGGCCGATTGGGAGCATCCACTTTATGTGCTCATGCTCTACGCTGGCATCGTAATGATTGATGGCTTCTTTCTTCAGCCCTATCTCATGAAACGCACGGCCAGGGTGCCGATGTGGGCATCCATTATTGCGCCGATCATTCTAGGTACTTTGATCCCGTTCTGGGGATTTCTTCTTGCCCCGCCGCTTCTAGCGGTGATTTACGCCTATAGGATCCGGCAAGGGGCTTGACTGCAACATGATCCATGACGCGGTGTAGAACAAGGCCGCCACAATCAGCAAAGACCTGGTTCCTGTCCAAAGAGACAGAAGCTCGCACAGTCCTCCCACCAGGGCTCCAAAAAGATTTGATCCAAGTGCACGGCTGCTAAAGCCCGCTGCCGCAAAACTGCGTATGAAGATCAGCCCTGCGAAGAAAATCGGGAGGCAGAACAGCAGCACTGTCGCGAGAACTCTTAGTCCAAGGGAAGGGAAGAACAGTCTCTCGGTCGGTACGACATAACCGACAATCAGCGATAGCAGGATGCCGAGATACATGAACGCAACGCGAATATTAGGACCCACTGTGTCAACACGTTTGCGATCACGATGAGGAGAAGAACTCCGCTGACGACAACCACGTTTACCACCCAGGTGGTTCCGAACAACAACGCGGCCCGGCTTACGGTCTGCGCCTCAAGCAGCATGAAGCCGGCGCCTAAAAAGAAGAAGTGCCACTCCAAAGAGCGGACATTCATCCCAATCTGCCGCAAGAACAAGAGCCAAAGCAAGATAAGGAATGATGCAGCCACAATAACATTCAACGGGATGCCGGGCTGCCGTTGGTAAAAGTTCGGCCAGTCGTCGGTCGTCAGAGTCACGGGTTGCGTGCTCAGCGAAACGTCATCGTTGAGATAGGAGCGCAATCCCGGGTCTGAGAGAGCCGCCCGAATTCTTTGGTTTGATCCCGCGATGAAGAAACTGCCTCGCTTTGGGTATCTCGGGTCGGCCACCCACAAATAGACCGGAGGCTGGCCGAATGCAGTCGAGACCAGACCGTAAAGCCTTCGTGCAATCCATGGCGTCTGTACCCAGAACTTTACGATGAAAATGCCATCGGGCCGAAGCAATTGGCGTGCGGCGCGCATGGCTTCGATCGTATAGACGTAGTTGTCAATGCGTATGTTGGAATATTCAGAAGCCGTGGTGTGAGAGTCGAGTAGCGAAAATACGATTACATCGAAGTGGTCCGTGCTGTTTTGAATGTAGCTTCGTGCGTCTTGAAGTTCGACGTGCACTCGCGGCGATTGGTACGGTTTCTCAAAATGTAACTTCCGGCCCAGCTTGAGAATGAGCGGATCTATTTCCACGGCTTCAACGCTTCCTGCGCCGCCCCGCAGCGCCGCGGCGACATCATTCCCTGTGCCTGAGCCGAGCACAAGCACGGACGGTGGGTTTTGATAAAAACGATACGGGATGTTGTACGCGTTGTATTCCGCGGGAATTTTCTGAAAGAGCGCCGGATGGGTTTGCACAAATGAAGGAGAAAGATCGAACATCTCCTGGTGCCAGCTGTCGTTTGTTTGCAATTCCCACGAAGTCGGGGTCTCGGCGTCAGGGTGCGGCACTAAGGTTATTTTTTGATACGGTGACCATAACTCGACAGCCGGTTTCGAAGGGCCAATGTTCAGCAATAGGATGCATAGGGCAAACGCGATCAGACAAGGCCAGCGCGTTTGCCGTGCGCGCCACGTCAGCAGAAGAACGATTGCGCCCGCGAGGGCAAACCACATGGCGGGCGACTGGTAAAGGAAACAGAGCAGCGTATAGACCACGATGCCACCCAGGCTGGCCAGAAGGTTGACTGTGTAGGCCGTGATGTTTGCACCTTTCTCCAAATACCATCCGACGATCTGCCCTACTGGAATAAAAAAGAAAGTTACGAGTGCGACAATGACCATCACAAAGGCGATACCGACAAACATGGCGCCATATCCGTGGAGAGGTACGGAGATAACGTCCCAGACAAGTGTGTCCGTCGTTTCGCCAAGGAACGTCGGCAAATGGCGAATAGCATTGTGTACGGGCTGCCACGGTAATCTGGCCAATGTCGTCAAGAGAACCAATGGTCCCATGAAGGCCACAATATTCACGCGCCGCCGCGCCAGATAGCAACCGACTCCGAACCCCAGGAAGCACGATATGAGAATCAGATTTTTGAAATAGGCGAATACAGGAATCTCGGCTGAGACCCAGCGGATCATCAGCATTTCTAGAAAGAGACCAAGAAAGCTCGCCAGTGCTAGTTGCCGCCGATGAGAAGAGCCCAAATCTTCAATGAAGAACGCCCAGCGATCCAAGCGGTGATGGATCCAAGCGTCCAATCGGCCCTTAGGGGTCTTGTAGAAAGCGAGGAGGAGGAGAATAAATCCGCTACAGAATCCCAGAGGCACGAGGATTGATAGGAACAGTGGAAGTCCGGTAGACACAGTTGGTAGGGTGGCCTCTTAATGGCGCTTGATAATACCGAAATCCGTGCTGGATTCGCAATACAAACTGCTCGGCCAGGCGTTTTTGAGGTCGCCTATAGGCTGAATCTGACGGTTGTGGTAACCTAATAAAGTCATTTAACGACAATCGAATAGAGACAGGAGTACATCGCGTACGTGTTAGCCAGAGAGCAAAAAAAATCCCTCATTGACCAGTATGCCGCGCACGCCAACGATACGGGTAGCCCGGAAGTGCAGATTGCCCTGTTGAGCGAGCGCATAGGCCATTTGACGGAGCACTTCAAATCGCACCAAAAAGACCACGGTTCGCGCCGCGGCCTTCTCATGCTGGTCAGCAAGCGCCGGAGCCTGCTGGATTACCTCAAGACGTACGATTCCGACCGTTACAAGACTGTTGTGCAGAAGCTCGGCCTGCGCCACTAATTAACGGCCAGTCTGTTCCTTTCGGCTCAAGGCAATCGGAATTTGCCGGATTCAATGAGGAATCCCCACCATGTTGTGTTTCCAGGCGTTATTAGTTCATGCGACGGCGATTCTTTTCGCGGATCAATCCGCCGGAGTCTTCGTTTGTGCCGGGAACGCGTGCTCTCATGCGTCGCACTCTCCTCTTAAAAAATTAAGGATCAATCAATGAAACCTCACGCAACAGAAGTCACAGTTGAACTGGCCGGCGGAAAAAGAATTTCCTTCGAAACCGGAAAGCTGGCCAAGCAAGCTCACGGTTCCACCGTAGTACGCAGCGGTGATAATGTCGTTCTGGCAACGGCCACTGCAAACCCCGATCCGCGGGAAGGCATCGATTTCTTTCCCCTTACTGTTGATTATCGCGAGTACACCTACGCGGGCGGACGTTTTCCCGGCGGTTTTATCAAGCGCGAAGGCCGTCCCAGTGAGCGCGAAATCCTCACGAGCCGCCAGATTGACCGCCCTATCCGCCCATTGTTTCCCGATGGATTCCGTTGTGAGACCCAGGTCATCGCATTCGTGCTTTCCGCCGATTCGGAGAACGACCCGGATGTCCTTGGTATCAACGGCGCTTCTGCCTCGTTGACCATTTCTGATATTCCGTTCCATGGACCCATTGGCGCCGTGCGCGTGGGACACGTGAATGGTCAGTTTGTAGTTAACCCCACCTACGCAGAGATGTCCGAAAGCTCCCTTAACATCATGGTCGTGGGTACGGCCGAAGGCATCGTGATGATCGAGTCCGGCGCCAAAGGCGTGAGCGAAGACACTGTAGTGGACGCGATTGAATTCGGCCACAACGAAATCAAGAAGATTTGCTTCGCCATCAATGAACTTCGCGCTAAAGCAGGGAAGCCGAAGCGCTCAGTCGTTCCGCCCGAGTTCGACCAGGCTTACTACGACCAACTCAAAGCCAAGGTGGGCGTGGAACTCACCGATGCCTGCGACACGCAGAAGCATCCCAAGGCCGAAAGTTACACGCTGATCAAGGAATCGAAAAAGCGCCTGCTAGAGGCGATTCCAGAAGAAGACGAAGCCGGCCGCGCCAAGCTCAAGACCTACTTTGATACTCTCCGCGAGCGCATCTTCCGCGAAGAAGTGATCGGCCGCAAGCGCCGTCCCGATGGGCGTGCCTTCGACGAAATCCGCGAAATCTGGATTGAAGTTGGCGTGTTGCCGCGTACGCATGGTTCTTCTGTATTTACCCGTGGCGAAACTCAGGCATTGGTCACATGCACACTTGGCACCAGCGACGATATGCAGCGCCTCGAAACCTTCCAGGGCGAAGCCAAGAAGCACTTCATGCTGCACTACAACTTCCCTCCGTTCAGCGTGGGCGAAGTGAGCTTCTTGCGCGGAGCCGGGCGGCGTGAAATTGGCCACGGAGCTTTGGCGGAACGCGCCCTTTCGGCCGTTTTGCCAACCCAAGAAAACTGGCCTTATGCGATGCGGGTGGTTTCCGACATTTTGGAATCGAACGGTTCCTCGTCGATGGCCTCGATCTGCGGCGCGTCTTTGTCGCTCATGGATGCCGGCGTTCCCATCAAAGCTCCGGTCGCCGGAGTTGCCATGGGACTGGTGAAGGAAGGCGAACAATACGCCATCCTGACCGACATTGCCGGCGCCGAAGACCACTACGGCGATATGGACTTCAAGGTCGCTGGTACCAAAGACGGCATTACAGCCTTGCAGATGGACATCAAAGTCGGCGGCATTACCGCGCAGATCATGCGGGAAGCGCTGGCCCAGGCCCAGCGCGGACGCTTGTTCATTCTCGACAAAATGACGGATGCGATTTCAGGACATCGCGACAAGGTTTCGTCGTTCGCGCCCCGCATTTATACGCTGCAAATTCCGGTGGACAAGATCCGTGACGTCATCGGGCCCGGCGGCAAGATGATTCGTTCCATTATCGAGCAGACGGGTGTCAAGATTGACGTCGAAGATTCGGGCAAAGTGAATGTTTCGTCAAACGATGAAGCGGCGGCGAACAAAGCGCTGCAAATTATCCGTGATCTGACGGCAACGGCCGAAGTCGGCAAGACCTACCTTGGCACTGTGACCCGCTTGGCGGATTTCGGCGCATTTGTCGAAATCATCCCCGGCACCGATGGATTGTTGCACATTAGCGAAGTTGCGGAACACCGCATCGCGGACGTTCGCGACGAACTGAAAGAAGGCGATCAGGTACTCGTGAAAGTGCTGGCGGTGGAAGGCAACCGCATCCGTCTCTCGCGCAAAGCTATTCTGAAAGAGCAGCGCGCGAAGATGGGCGGGGGTGAAGCTCCGGCGGATGGCGACAACGGTGCGGGCGAATCTGAGCACGCAGTTGCGGCTCCGTCGCAAGGCGGCGGTACGCTCACCATTGAAGGTGGTGCGGATTTCGCCGACGACGAGCCAAACTTCAACCGTGACGGAGCGCCTACGCACGCGGGCGTACCCACCGAACGGCATGATCGAGGTGGAGACCGTGGAGGCGATCGAGGGGGACGCGGTGGTCGGGGCGGACGTCCCGGAGGCGGCGGTGGTGGACGCGGTCGCGGACGCGGCGGTCCCGGCCGAGGTGGTCGCCCAGGTGGCGGCGGTCGATCTTAAGCTTTCGTCTTCTTCAATAATCCTTTAGGCTGCGATACAACTCGCAGCCTTTTGTGTTTGCCCGCAACTTAGTCGTCATTGACCCCAATCGTCGCGACTCCTAAGATGCAAAGAAATCATTAAGTGAAAAATCATTCGTGGAGGCGTACATGCGAGCCAGAATGGCTTTGTCTTTGGTAGGTTTTCTCAGTTTGACTGTAGCCGCGCTGGCTCAGGGTTCCCCGCACGCAGATTCTACGCGGGTAGACGAAGGCCAAATTCTGGCCCTCGAAAATGCTTGGAACCAGGCAGAGTTGCAGCACGATCCAGCCGCCCTAAAACTGATTCTGGCCGATGATTTCGTCATCACCGAGCCTGATGGCACGATCCAAACCAGGCAACAGCATTTTGATTTCATGAAAGACAAGTCCTACCACTACGATCTGCTCGTCTCTGAGGATTTCCGCATCAAGGTGTATGGCGACGCCGGTGTTGTCACAGGTACGTATCATGAGAAAGCCAAGTACAAGGGCAAGCAGTTCGACCGCCGGGGCCGGTTTACGGACACGTGGATCAAGTCCAATGGATCCTGGCGTTGTGTAGCCAGTCACGACAGCCTCCCGGTCAAGGATTGATGTTAGCTCGTTAGACCTGCGACTCTGACTCTTGAAAAGTAGACCCGCCGGTAGTCTGTTAGCAATTCTGCCGCTGCATCCGTCTCTGGCTTAGAAATCTACCCAGCAGCTTTCTGTACCCCGTTGCTTGTGGACATTTTCCTTGGAGGAGGTTGTTCGCAACTGGACGTTCCAGGGCCAGAATGGAAATCTACCGACCTGGGCCAAATAGGCGTGTGCTCATTCTGGCCAGTAATTTCCTGGAAATGCCTTAGCAATGTCCCGCCCTGTCCCCTAAATCGGTAGGACTGGTGCGGGACAGCTTGCCAGAGACTTAAGCAGTTTGACCGTGAGTACTCTTGTCTGTCGCGCGCCGATTACGCGGAGGGATGATCTCACCGATGCGGCGAATTTGTGCGCCAACCCCGCGCAATTTCTCTTCGATATTTTCGTAGCCGCGGTCGAGATGATATACGCGGTCAATAATGGTTTCGCCATCTGCGACTAATGCCGCGAGGACGAGCGAGGCCGATGCGCGTAAGTCTGAAGCCAGCACGGCGGCCGCACTTAGGGGTGTTTTTCCGCGGACAATCGCCCTCCGCCCTTCAATCTTAATGTTCGCGCCCATGCGAACAAGTTCTTGAGCGTGCATGAATCGATTCTCGAAAATGTTTTCCGTCACAACCGAGGTACCCTCGGACTGTGTGGCCAGCGCCATATATTGTGCCTGCATATCGGTGGGGAATCCGGGATACTCTTCCGTGATCATATCGGCTGCTCGGAAAGGAGCATCGCCCATCACGCGAATCGAATCGCCGGACGCGACAGTCTTGACACCGTTCTCTTCCAGTTTGCGCAGCAGAGCTCCGAGATGGGCCGGCTCACAGTTGGCGATGTTTAGGTCGCCGCCCGTCATGGCTCCCGCAATGATGAAAGTTCCGGCTTCGATGCGGTCGGCAATGATTTTGTGTTTCGCCCCATGCAGCTTAGCGACGCCTCGCACCCGAATCGTCGGCGTGCCCGCACCTTCAATCTTTGCGCCCATTTTGTTGAGCAACTCGGCAAGATCTGAAACTTCCGGCTCGCGGGCACAATTTTGCATGACGGTTTCGCCTTCCGCGAGCGTGGCAGCCATGAGCAAATCTTCCGTGCCCGTGACGGTGATTTTGTCGAATACAATCTCTGCGCCCCTCAAGCGCGTAGCGCTGGCTTCGACGTACCCATGGTCTTGTGTAATCTTCGCGCCCAAGCGTTCAAGCCCTTTGATATGCAAATCAATTGGACGGGCTCCGATCGCGCAACCACCCGGTAGGGAAACGCGGGCCGAGCCGCATCGCGCGACCAGAGGTCCAAGAACGAGCGTGGATGCTCGCATGGTCTTCACAAGTTCGTAAGAAGCTTCCGGCGAGGCGAGATTCTTGCACTGAATAGTTGTGCGGTGCTGTGCGCGTCCGTAGCCGAGTTCGACTTCCGCGCCCATGGCAGCCAGCAGGTTGCGCGTGGTTTGAATGTCCCGGACCTGTGGAATATTTTCCAGAATGACCGGATCTTCGGTCAGCAACGCCGCGGCCATGCAGGGCAGGGCGGCGTTTTTTGCTCCGCTGACACGAATAGTTCCAAGCAGCGGGTTGCCGCCGCGAATAACGAGTTTATCCATGACGAGACGAATCCTGTGGTGTTTTAGTGAGGTTAATAGCGCACGTCCAACGCGTAGCGTCATATCTATTGTAGCGAGGACGAGGCGGCGTCAGGGTAACCGGAAGGGAACTGCGGTGCAGGCACTTCCGGGTACGTGAGGACAAGTGTAACTGATTTCAAAAGAGAACGCCTATGGTCTGATCGCGGCGCGAACATGACAGTGGGTTGCGGCTAGAGCCTTCAAGGACTGAGCGCGGTTCTTTCCCGCCTTGAGCATAACTAGCGCCACAGGGACCTCGTTATTCGCCGCTTTGAGTGCATCTTCAGCTTCTGTGCGTGTTATGCCTGCGGCCCGCTCGAGAATGGAAATGCCGCGTTCTTTGAGCTTTGCGTTCTTGACGTGGACATTGACCATCAAGTTGCCATAAACATATCCGAGGCGCGTCATGGCTCCGGTCGAAAGCATGTTCAGAATCATCTTTTGCGCCGTGCCAGCTTTCATCCGCGTTGACCCCGAAATGACCTCGGGGCCGACTTCCGCGACGATGGAGACGTGCGCAGCTTTGCCCAGAGGCGAATTGCGATTACAAGTGACGGCGACGGTTTTTGCGCGACGCCTACGAGCGTATTGCAGGGCGGCGATGGTAAAAGGCGTTCGACCGCTGGCGGCGATGCCGACGACTACGTCATTCTTACCAGGTCTTTTTTGTGCGACGGCGCGTTCGCCGAGTTTTTTCGAATCTTCATTGGCTTCCACCGCGGCAGCGAGAGCTTTTTCGCCGCCCGCAATCACAAACTGCACGGTCTTGGGATCAGTATTGAATGTTGGGGGACACTCGGCGGCATCGAGCGCCGCAATGCGTCCGCTTGTGCCAGCTCCGACATAGATGAGCCGCCCGCCATTTTTCAGTGCCGCCGCAATCAGATCGATGGCGTTCGCGATTTGAGGCAGGGCACGTTTGACAGCCGCCGCTACTCTCGCATCTTCAGAGTTGATGATGCGGACAATTTGCAACGCAGACTTGCGATCGAGATCTTGTGAGACTGAGTTTGTTTGTTCGGTCGAGAGTTGCCGCAAATTTTCTTTCGT
>JBEKTR010000014.1:0-28023 GCA_049515835.1 Terriglobales bacterium | reverse complement strand
AAATCCCACATGAGCGGCGCGGTATTGAGATAGGAAATGGCGGAAATACGGAGATGGCCCATTCGATTTACATAAATTTTAGCAAACCTGTGACCTATGTCCTTGACAGGCATTTTCCACAGTCTATAGAGTTCGCGGTCTGAGCAGAAATGCCGCACAGAGCGCAACCGCAAGGAGGCTGCCATGGCGAACTCGGCTGCAGTTAAGAAAGTGGTCAAGGAAAAAAGCGCGGACATTCCGAAGCCCGACGAACTCACGCTGCAATGGCTCGCACTTGCGCTAACTCCCGGTCTTGGACCGACGCGCGTCCGCAAGTTGGTCGAGTTTATGGGCGGCATACAGGCCATTTTCCAAGCCACACTGACCGACTTGGAAGCCACCGGATTGCAAGCTGTCTCTGCCCAATCCATCGGAACAGGTCGCTCCATCGAAATGGCCCACGATGAGTTCGCCAAGGCTGCCGCTGAGGGAGTGCAATTCGTGGTGCTCGATAACCCCTCGTATCCGGCACAACTCAAGCAGATTTACGATCCCCCGCCCGTGCTCTACATCCGCGGCGATGTCTCTGTGATTGCGCAACCCGGCGTTGCGGTCGTCGGGACACGCCATCCTACGCCCTATGGCATCGGTATGGCGGAGCGGTTGGCCTGCGATCTTGCCGCCCGGGGCCTGGTAATTTTCAGCGGCCTCGCCCGCGGCGTCGATAGCGCAGGCCACCGTGGGGCTTTGCATGCAAAAGGAAAAACCGTTGCCGTCTTGGGCACAGGGGTCGATGAAATTTATCCCAAAGAGAACTCGCGGTTGGCCGATGAGATTCTCTCATCGGGCGGCGCAGTCATCTCCGAGTTTCCCCTGAACACCTTTCCCGCACCACAGAATTTCCCGATTCGCAATCGCATTATCAGTGGGCTATCGTTCGGCGTTCTCGTTGTCGAAGCCGCAGAGTATAGCGGTACGCGAATCACGGCACGTTGTGCCCTGGAGCAGGGCCGCGAGGTCTTTGCCGTACCCGGCAACGTCACCAACAAAGGCTCGTGGGTGCCGAACACGCTCATAAAGCAAGGAGCCAAGCTGGTTGCGACCTGGGAGGATATATGGGAGGAACTCCCGTCCAATGTGCAACATACGCTGATTCCGGAAATCGCCAATGAATCCAAAGCCACCGAGAGCGCATCTTTATTTAACGAAGCCGAATTACCGCCCCATGAAAAGAAGATCCTGGCCCTGCTCAAAGCCGATGAGGCCATGCAGATGGATGAACTGATCGAGAGGCTAGAGCCGGCCATATCATCCTCGGGGATTTTTGCGGCGCTCTTCGAATTGGAACTCGCCGGCAGGATAAAGCAATTGCCCGGCAAGAATTTTGTTAAGAGCTTTTAATTTCAGTGATTTGCCTGCGTTGTAGCTGGTTGCCAACTTGTTGATCGGATCGTATTCGTGCTAGTTTCGGGGAATCCAATCTAAGAACCGAGGGAACATTGTCCAAAGGTTTAGTCATCGTCGAATCGCCAGCCAAGGCGAAGACCATTCAGAAATATTTGGGTAAAGGCTTCACCGTCGAAGCTTCGCTCGGTCACGTCAAAGATCTGCCTAAGAGCACGCTGGGCGTGGACATTGAGAACGACTTCGGCACCGATTATGTCGTCATCCCCGGCAAGGAGAAAGTGCTGGCGAAATTAAAGAAGCTGGCCTTGTCTGCCGACCATATCTATCTCGCGCCCGACCCGGATCGCGAAGGCGAAGCAATCGCCGCTCATCTTGCCGAAGAACTGGGCGACGGCAACGGAAGCAAATCCAAAAAGAAAAAGAGCAAGAAAGAAGCTCCGGGCGAAGAGCGTATCCGCCGCGTCACTTTCAACGAAATCACCAAGCGCGCGGTGCAGGAAGCTTTCGAACATCCTCGCGCCATTGATCGCGATTTGGTGGACGCCCAGCAGGCGCGTCGTGTACTCGACCGCATCGTCGGCTATCAGGTTTCGCCGCTGCTATGGGACAAAGTACGCCGTGGTTTGTCCGCCGGCCGTGTACAAACCGTCGCGCTTCGCTTGATCGTCGAGCGTGAACGCGAAATCAAGGCCTTCGAGAAAAAAGAGTATTGGACGATTGACGCCCATCTTGCCGGACCGAAGCCGCCAGCCTTCGATGCGCGATTTGTCGGCAAGGGTGAAGAGAAAGTCGAAGTGAACAATGGCGAGGACGCTGAGAATATTCGTCTCGCGCTTGAAAAAGCCGATTGGCTCGTGCGCAGCGTTGACAAGAAAGAACGCCGCCGCAACGCGACTCCGCCGTTTACGACCAGCAAACTGCAACAGGATTCATCCCGCAAGCTTCGATTCAGCGTCAAGCGCACGATGATGATCGCGCAGCGCCTCTACGAAGGCGTCGAACTCGGCGAAGAAGGTCTCGTCGGACTCATCACTTATATGCGTACCGACTCGACCCGCGTTTCGAACGACGCGCTGACCGAAGTGCGCGAATACATTAAGTCGAACTACGGCGAAGTCTATCTGCCGCCCTCGCCCAACACTTATAAAGAGAAAAAGGAAGCCCAGGCGGCGCACGAAGCCATTCGTCCTTCCTCGGTGGCGCATCATCCTGACCAGATCAAGCAATACCTGAAAGAAGACGAATACAAAGTTTATAAGCTCATCTGGCAGCGCTTTGTCGCGTCCCAAATCATGCCCGCCGTCTTTGACCAGACCACGGTTGATATCGACGCAAAAAATGGCTCCAATACTTTCTGGTTCCGCGTGACCGGATCAGTTCTTAAATTCGACGGCTTCCTCAAGGTCTACGAAGAGTCGAAAGAAGGTAAGGACGAAGACGACGAAGAGCTGAAGCATAAACTTCCGGCGCTCGAAGCTGGTCAGAAGTTGACCCTGCGCGAGCTCAAGCCCGAGCAGCACTTCACCGAGCCGCCTCCGCGTTACAACGAAGCGTCGCTGGTCAAAGAGCTCGAAGAACGCGGAATCGGCCGCCCGTCAACCTATTCGGCGATTCTCAGCACCATTCAAGAACGCCAGTACGTCCAGAAAGTGGGCGGCAAGTTCTCGCCGACGGAAATCGGACTCGTGGTCACCGATCTTCTCGTCGAAAACTTCCGCGACATTTTTGATATCGCCTACACAGCGAAGCTCGAAGAGCAACTCGATGAGGTGGAAGAAGGCAAAGAAAAGTGGACTGACGCGCTCGGCGACTTCTACAAAAAATTCGCCAAGGATCTCAAATATGCCGAAAAGCATATGGAGAACATCAAGCGAATGGAGAAGCCGACCGACGAAAAATGTGAGCGCTGCGGCTCACCTCTCGTCATCAAATGGGGCAAGCACGGTTCGTTCTACGCCTGTAGCTCCTACGACAAAGAGAATCCTGAGAGCTGCACTTTTACTAAAGAAAACCCCATCAATCTGCCCGACCTCGACTCGGCCGACATCCAGGAAACCACGCAGGAGGAATATTGCGAGAACTGCGGCCGCGTGATGGTCCTCAAACGCGGGCGCTTCGGCCAGTTCATGGCTTGCACTGGTTATCCCGATTGCAAGACCACGCGCCGCCTCGATCAAGGCAAGAGAGTCCCCGATATTCCGCTCGATGAGCCTTGTCCAAAATGCGGGCGCAATCTCATGATCCGCCACGGCCGCTTCGGCGAATTTACGGCTTGCTCCGGCTATCCCGAGTGCAAATACGTCAAGCAGAACTTCATCGGCGTGAAATGCCCCGACTGTGGCGAAGGCGATCTCGTCGAGAAAAAGGCCCGCAAGGGCAACACGTTCTACGGATGCAGTAATTATCCGAAATGCAAGTTCACAGCGGCCAATAAACCGATGGCTGAAAAGTGCCCGAGCTGTGGTAACGCTTTCTTAGTCGAAAAGAATTTGAAATCCGGCCCGGTGATCGCCTGCCCTAACAAGGAGTGCGAATACGAGCGTCCCGCGCCGGTGGAAGCCGTGGCCGTTACTTAACTTTAAAGCCGGCAAGAGCGCTATCAAAAAGTTTACGAGGAATACCATGCCCAAGAAGCCTACCGCTGACGATGCAAGACTCATTCTCAAACTTTATGACCTTCGCCGCGAAGCGGAAATCCGCAAGGCCCGTAGCTGGATTGGCGGCCAGTTCTGGCCCCAGAATATCGATGACTACAACAAGATTGCGTCCAATCCCAGCGCGCAGGAGAACGCGTGGCTCCGCCAGGTGATGGGCTATTGGGAAATGTCGGCCTCACTGGTCAATCACGGTGCACTGAGTGCAGATCTCTTTCTCGAACCGTCATTCTCTGCCGAGATGTTCATGATCTACAGCAAGATGAGGCCGTTTCTGAAGGAACTTCGCGAAAAATCGAGCCCGACGTTCCTCGCCAACGTGGAAAAACTCGTGAACAGCACAAAGAAAGCTCGCGAATTTCAGGCGCGCATGGAAAAGAACCTTGCCAACCGCCGCAAGGCGATGGCCGCAAAATCAAATTAGTTTTTCTATGTGGTGCCAGCCTTCGTCTGCATTTTTGTGGCACACTAGTCGCAGTCGTCTGCTGTCCATAAATTACAGTTGGAAGGGTTTCGATGGAGAGACGCGAATTTCTACGCCATACCGCAACGACGTGCGCCGGCCTTGCGCTTACTCGGGCGTTTCCGCTATTCGGCGATACAACATCTCCCGCATGGCGCACTTTCGAAGTCACAACCCGGGTGGAAGTACTCAAGCCCTCGGGCCTTACTCGCATTTGGCTTCCTACCGCGCTCGTTCGGAACACGCAGTTTCAAAAAACACGATCGAACAAATTCGTAGCTTCCCAGGGCACAGCCAAACTTACCGAGATCAAGCAGCAATCGCTCGGCATCGTTTCTGCTACTTATCCCGAGCATGCAAAGCCTGTTCTCACCCTCGTTAGCCGAGTGTCGCTCACAAGCTATGGCGTCGATTGGTCCTCTCCCGGTCATGCGCGGCATGCTCCGCAATCTGAACTCGGCTACTTCCTCCAGCCCACGAAATACGTGCCCACCGACGGCATCGTAAAAGAAACGGCGGAGAAGGCGACCAAAGGCGCCAGCACCGATGTCGATAAAGCCCGCGCCATCTATGATTGGGTCGTCGAAAACACTTTTCGCAATCCCAAAATTCGTGGCTGCGGACGCGGCGATATTCGCGTCATGCTTGAGTCCGGCGACTTGGGTGGCAAATGCGCCGACTTGAACGCGCTTTACGTCGGGCTTGCCCGTGCCTCGGGCCTTCCCGCGCGCCACATTTATGGCCTGCGTCTCGCCAAGTCCGAACTCGGTTGCAGCAGCTTGGGACTGGCCTCCGATAAGGCCACAAAAGGTCAGCATTGCCGTGCCGAAGTCTATCTCAAGCAGCATGGCTGGGTGCCGGTCGATCCCGCCGATGTTCGCAAGGTCGTATTGGAGGAACCGCCCGGCAATCTCAAGTTAACTGACGACATTGTCGAAAAAACTCGCACCCGCTTGTTTGGGTCTTGGGAAATGAACTGGATGGCTTACAACTATGCTCACGACGTGGCCCTCCCCGGCTCGACCGAAAAGCCACTCGTTTATTTCATGTATCCTCAGGCGGAAACCGCCGAGGGCCGTGTCGATCCTTTTGACCCCGACAACTTTAAATACGAAATTACCGTGAAGGAAATTTAAAGGCGGCTAGGAAATATACTCCCGGATATATTCGTCGCGGCACTCCGACAGCTGTTGCACATTGCCGTCGAAAATAATTTTCCCGTCGCGCAGGATTAGAAACGTCATCGGAATCTTGCGCTTGGGATCGTCCTTCAGCGGCCACATATGCCCGGTCTGTACGTCGAAATAATGGCTTGCCATTACGAACGCATCCTGCAAGCGGTGCGTCACCAGCAGCGAGCTCGTGCCTGAGACGTCCCGCTGCTTCACAATCAGCTCAATAATCGTCGTCGAAGTCACCGGATCCAGGCCGCCCGTCGGCGAATCGTACAAAATCACTTCCGGATGCGTAATAATGGCTCGCGCAATCGCGACCCGCCGGCGCATGCCGCCCGAAAGTTCTGAGGGGAACAAATCGATCGTGTTTTCCAGCTCCACGAAACTCAAGGCTTCGTGGACCCGCGCTTCGATGTCCTCCGGCGAAACCGTCCCTTCTTCCATCAACCGGAAGGCAACGTTGTCCCGCACATTCAGTGAATCGAAGAGCGCGCTTTCCTGAAAAACCATCCCAATTTTCCGGCGCAACTCGAAGAGATCTCTTTCCGCCATCGCCGTGACGTCTTCGCCGAGCACGCGAATATCGCCGCTGTCGGGCTTTATCAATCCCAGGGCCAGCTTCAGAATCGTGCTTTTTCCCGCTCCAGCCACGCCGAAAATTGCTTTGGTCTCGCCCTTTTCCAGCTCGAATGAAACTTCCCGCAGTACCGGCTTGTCGTCGAACGCAATCGAGACCTTTTCAAATACGATGATCGGAGGTGCGGCTTGCGGGCGCGCAGGCGATGGCTCCGGGATAGTGGATGTGGACATGACTAGCTATATCCAAAAATTGCCATCAGAAATTTCGTGACGAAGAAATCCACGAGCAAAATCAGGACGGAAGCTGTGACCACCGCCTGCGTAGTAGCGCGGCCCACGCCCTGCGTCCCGCCCTTGGCCGACATACCGTAGTAGCATCCGACTGTTGAAATAATAAAACCGAAGACAACCGGCTTCAGCAGCCCCATAAACACATCAGCAAATTTCAGGATCTGCCAGGCCGAACTCCAATACTGCCGGTAATCCAGGCCCAGCAGCAGGCTCGCCACCGCGCTCCCCCCCACCAGTCCCAAAAGATCGGAAATAATACTCAGAAAAAACAGCATGAAAACCGTGGCCGCCACGCGCGGCGCCACCAGTTTCTTCATCGGATCAGTGCCCAGGGCTCGCATGGCGTCAATCTGCTCCGTCACAATCATGGAGCCCAGTTCGCTGGCCATGCCCGAAGAGTTTCGTCCTGCCACCATCAATCCGGTGAGCACCGGACCCAGTTCGCGCACCATGCCCACCGAAACCAACTGGCCCAACAACGACAATGAGCCGAAGCGTTCCAGTGAATTCGCGCTATTCAGCGTCAACACGGCGCCCGTAAAAAATCCTGTCAGCACAACAATGGGCAGCGACCCAAACCCAATCAGGTCGGCCTGTTGAATCATGTCCGCAAAATATCGGGGACGCCCAAACAGGCTGGTGACGGCGTTTCCCGCCAGCACAGAGTATTCCTGCAAGGCTATGATCTTGTCTTTGGCAAAATCCGTGGGAGAAGTCAGTTCCATGCAGGTCGTTGGACGGCACCATGCTCACAATGACGATGATGATGATGCCTTCAACGAACTATAACAGACCGACACAACGCAGTGTAGGCGCGCACGCCCTTCAGGATAGATTTGGCTGCCCCACCATTTCGCGTTCTGTGCGAAAGGGTGGGATAAGCATGGCGATAGCACGAGCGCGCTCGCGCCTACAACAAACCTGTCATCCCGACCGGAGCGAAGCGCCAGCGAGCGCAGCGGAGGGACCTGCTGCCCGTCCAAAGCAGAACAGAAATGTTCCCTAAATTGTCATCCTGAGGAAGCGGAGTCGCGCGTGCACGTGCGACTCCCAACGAAGATCCCTACCCTAGAGAAAAAAACTACAAGAAGAGTGCCAGACAAGGTTTTTTCGAAGCGACCTCACGTTCCCGCTTGTCATTCCGAACCGGCTTCAGCGGTGAGGAACCTGCTTTTTCAGGAGAACAAAGAAAGTCCTACTCCCTTACCTTCTTCTTAATCTCAATACTCAGCCGCTTGATTTTCTGATTGAGCGTTGAAAGGGGCACGTGGAACCGCTCTGCTGCATCGGTCTGGTTCCAATGGCACTTCTCCAGCATGTCGAGGATGATGTGCCGCTCGCAATCTTCCATGATGTCGAAAAGCGAAGCGTCATCCCGCTGCACCATGCCGGGAAATTGCGTGTTCCGGCCTGCAATCGAGTCTGGGAGCAAATCGAGGCCAATAGAACTGCCCGACGAAAGCACCACGGCGCGTTCCATCACATTTTCGAGTTCACGCACGTTGCCCGGCCACGAATAGGTAAGCAACGGGCGCATCGCTTCCGGCGTAATCCGCTTTGAGGATTGGTCGTTTTCTTTCGCATACTTCTGAAGAAAGAAATCCGTCAGCATCGGAATGTCTTCCTTCCGCTGCCGCAGTGCCGGCAAATCAATCGTGATCACGTTGAGCCTGTAAAACAGGTCCTCACGGAACTTGCCTTCTTTCACCTGCTGCTGCAGGTCCACATTCGTCGCGGCAATAATGCGGACATCCACTTGCAACTCATGCACTCCGCCGAGATGCATGAATCTTTTGTCTTGCAGCACCCGCAGAATTTTGCTCTGCGTGTCCATGCTCATCGTGCCGATTTCATCCAGAAACAGCGTTCCCTTGTCGGCGATCTCAAACAAGCCCTTCTTCGAGGCCACCGCGCTGGTGAATGCGCCCTTCACATGCCCAAATAAAGTAGATTCGAGCAGGTCAGGCGGCATCGATCCCGTATTTACGGGAACAAATGGCCGGTCGCGCCGCGGCGAATTCAAGTGCAGCGCTTTGGCGATGAGCTCTTTGCCGGTGCCGCTCTCGCCTTGCAACAGCACGGTCGAGCGGCTGGGAGCGACCTGCGCGACCAAGTCGAAAATCTTCAACATGGGCTCGCTCTTGCCAACAATGTTTTCGAAGTTGTAGCGCTGCTTAAGCGCGCGCTTGAGCTGGACGTTTTCTTCTTCTGCTTTGCGCCGGCCCACGGCCGCGCGCACATCCGCCAGCAACTTCTCGTTGTCCCACGGCTTCTGAACAAAATTCACCGCGCCCGACTGCATCGCCGTAACCGCATTCTCGACCGTCCCATACGCGGTGATCATGATCACCGGAATCTCAGGGTGATTGGCAGCAAGGTCGGGCAAAAGATCCATGCCGCTGCGGTCGGGAAGAGACAAGTCCAGCAGAACCAAGTCGTAGGCGCGTTCGCCCAACTTCGCCAGCCCGTCTTCCGCGGTTTCTGCCGACTGGACCTCGTAGCCCTCCATGTCCAGCAGCGTTTCCAGCGATTCGCGGATCGCGGCCTCATCGTCGATAATCAGCACCGAGCCCATGCGCGCGAACAGCGGCTCGTCAGCACCGCGCCGGGTTATGACGGCAGCTTCAGACATGTATGGCCTGCTTCATCAGAGGAAAGTCCAGATAGAACGTCGTGCCTTCACCGGGGCGGCTCTCCACTCGAATCTTTCCTGCGTGTTCCTGAATGATTCCGTAACTGACCGACAGTCCCAGGCCAGTGCCTTTACCTTGGCCTTCGCGCGGTGTGGACTTGGTCGTGAAAAACGGATCATAGATACGTTGAATGTGCTCTTGTGCGATTCCGCTTCCTGTGTCGGCGACGGCAATGCTCACTCCCGCACCGTTCGAAGTTGAAACCCGCAGTTCGCCGCCGCTCGGCATGGCGTCGCGAGCATTCAGAAACAGATTCAGGAACACTTGCTGCAAACGTCCAGCGTTGCCCTGGATGGCCGGAAGATGATCGGCAAAATTGTTCTGCACTTTGATTTTCGTAGTCCTGAACTGGTGCTCGAGTAACGCGAGCGTGTCCGTAATGATTTTATTCACGTCAATCTCGGTGAACTCTGTGCCGCTGGTACGTGAGAAGTTCAGCAGGTTGTTCACAATCTCCGACGCGCGGAACGTCTGCCGTGTAATCTTTTCGAGCAGTGCGCCCTTTTGCGGATCGCCCTGAAGTTGCTTCGCCAGCATTTGCGAGTACGAAGAAATCACCGCGAGTGGCGTGTTGACCTCGTGCGCCACGCCAGCGGCCAGCAATCCGATCGAAGACAGCTTGTCGGCTTGCGAAAGCTGCGATTCCAGCTCAACGCGCTCCGTGATGTCATCCATGATGATCAGCCGCCCCACCACGGCAAAATTCCGGTTGACCAGCGGCGCAATGGCGACGTTGACCACCCGGCTCTCGCCCGTCGGCGTCCCCAGCCTGAACTTGTACAAATTGTGAATACCGGGGTTCTGCCGGACGCGATAGAACTCCTGCATGAACGCGGAAGGGAATACCTCGCTCAACGGGCGCATCAGCGCCTGCCCCCGTGGCAGCGCGTACATCACTTCCATTTGCGAGTTCCACGACTCCACGCGGTCTTCCAGGTCCACGGCCAGCACACCGATGTTGATGGATTCCACGATGTTCTCGTTGAAGTCCTTGAGCCGCTCGTATTCTGCGACTTTCTGCTCCAGCGAGGCATACAACCGCGCGTTTTGGATGGCGATGCCAATATAGCCAGCGACCGTTTCGAGTAGCTCTACGTCTTCGCTGGTGAGGAAGTCGCCTTCCACCGTCTTGCCCAGTCCGAGCACGGCAATCGTACGTTTTTGCGCCCGGCAGGGAATGTAGTAGTTCAAATCGAGACGCGCGATGGTTTCCTGTGCCGAAAGCGATTCGCGGGGCACTTGGTGCGTGTTCTCAAGGAACAGGTGACCAACTTCGATTTCAGGCCGCGGCGTGGTCAAGAATTTCAAATCAAGATTCGACGTCTGATTCATGCCGAACGATTTGGCCAATGCAAATTCATGCGGCGGCTCGGGCGATGCCAGAAAAATCGCCATCCGGTCTACAAGCAAGGTTCGCGACAGGCGATCGACCACCGAGCTGAGCATCTGCTCAAGGTCTGTGTCGGAACTGAGCTCGCGGCCGAATTCGATCAGCGTCTTGCGGTAGTCGTAGCGCGTCCGGTAGAAGAATTGGTCGATGCGCTCCTGAATCCACTTCCGCATCGGATCAAAAAGCAACGCCGTGACTACGATAGCCAGCGTTAGGCCGATCGGCCCTGAGCTGGGAACTTGCGTATGCACCATTTCGGCTACACCCGCAACCACTGCGAAATACGCGCCTGCAATTGTTGCTGCGGCCAGGGTGTAAACCATACCGCGTTTGAATATCAGGTCCACATCCATCAGCCGGTAGCGGAAGATGGCATAGCCGAACGTGAGCGGCAGCAGCCCCAGCGACAGGACAGAAACTTTCAGCGTGGGCAGAGTGCCGGTCAGAAAAGGCACCACATAAAACAACGTGAACGGTGTAATCGCGAGGATGGTTCCGCGCGTAATCCACTTGAGTTGTTGCCGCAGAATCGGCGTGCTCGCATCGCGATAGCTATGCCACAGAAGTCCGGCAGCGATGACGAAGAACGACGCCAGGTAACCCATCTCCAAGCGGTCTAAGTTCCAACTCATCAAACCGCTGGCCTGCAAGAACCGCAGCGAGAGAACGTGTACCGCCAGCAACGCAATCGCGGGCACATACACCGCCGGAATGGCCCACGAATGCCGCCGCACAAAAGCGCGCCGCTCCGGAAACGTCATGACGAAATGCAGAAACAACGCCGGCTGCAGCAGACCTGCGACTACGTTGCCCCAATAAATCGTCCAGTCGAAGGCGTTGAACTTACCCGTGAAGTGAAAGGCGTAAAACGTGAACGACACCAGGCAAAAAATGTAAAAGTGCGTTGAGCCTTGCGCCGTCCAGCGCCGCATGAGCACATAGAGGCCGATGCTCAGGTAGATCAGAGCGATCAGCCGCAGCCAGGTGTTTTGCGATTTATCGGCCGGGGTGAGAATGACCACCGCGTCCACAGGAACCGAATCCCTCACCAGCGAATACGTCGCCTTGGACCACGAGCCGATGCGATAGATTTGCCGCTCGAGATCCGCTGTGCCGTTTACGTCGTGCGCGCCGACCGACACCACTTGATCCCCTGCTTTGATTCCTGCCTTGAAGCCCGGACCGCCGGCATCTACGCGTTTTGCGGTCAGCGTTCCGGCCTGTTCCACCCACCAGACACCGTCATACGGCACCTGATATTCCAGTTCTTTTTGCAGATTAATCCAACCAAGGACGATCGCCGTCGTGGTCAGGAGGAACAGCAGGACGGCGGTAAAGCGGCTCTGTAAATCGCGGTTCATCGGCTGTGGAACGGTTGAGGGCCAAAACCCGTTATGATTGGTTTGCATTTTCGCTGCCACCGCTGGAGCCGTACACGAGTCCATAACTCTATTGAAGACAATGACTTTACCCATTATAAAGAATGACATAGGGTGTTGCTATGTTTTTTGGAATAAATGTTTCCATATTTGGTAAGTACTTGGGAGGGTGAAACTTACGGGTATAGCTCGAAACCCCGTGCCGAAATCGCTTTCGGCGTCTGCCGACCCATCGGCAGGTGCGACATGTCCTTTGAGGGGAAGTTGCGAGCGAGGCGATTCTGAGACGTTAGTTGTTTATTTCTTGACCGCCCGCTCATCGAAGCAATAAAAAAGGTTTTTGCAGCAGGACAGCGGCCCCGCATTTCCATAAAATCGAACAGCACGCGCCTAAGTCAGTCTTGAAATGAATGCCTATCCCGCACCCGCCGCAGTACCAGTACCAAAGTCGAGTGGATACAGCATCCAGGACCACTGGATCACCCTTGATGGCGGACGCATGCGCTATTTGCGCGACGGCGTCGGACCGCCTCTAGTCATGGTGCATGGACTGCTAGGTTATTCATTCTCCTGGCGATATGCCATTCCCCATCTCGCTCCCCAAGCCACGGTGCACGCCGTGGACATGCTCGGCGTGGGTTTTTCCGATCGTCCGCAAGGACTCGACCCAACTTTGCGCGCCAGCGCCAATCGCTTGTTGCGATTTCTCGATGCGGTTGGCATCGCTTCCTGCGATCTGCTCGGCACCTCGCATGGTGGCGCCATCAGCATGATGGCGGCCGCGTTGGAGCCGGAGCGTGTTCGCCGCCTCATTCTCGTGGCTCCGGTGAATCCCTGGTCGCAACAAGGCAAGCCGCTGGCGGCGTTTTTGAGCCATCCGGTAGTTTCGCCGATTGTGTTGGGCGTGGCGCCACTCGTCCGAAGGAGCATGCAGTCCTATCTCTTGAGCCGGCTCTACGGCGACCCGAGCCGCATTCGCCCTGGCACGCTGCAAGGTTATTCCGGCCCGTTTGAGCGACCCGGCGCTTTCCGTCACGAGCTTGGCATCCTGCGGACGTGGACGCGCGACCTGGAAGACCTCGCAGCCGCCATGCCCCAGCTTGCCGAAATCCCCGCATTCCTCATTTGGGGCGAGCGTGACAATGCCGTCTCGCCCGCTTCCATGGGACCCCTAAGCCGGCAATTCAAAAGTTGCCGCACGCACTTGCTGCCCGGCGTAGGGCATCTACCTTACGAAGAAGTACCAGACGAATTCAATCGTCTCGTCGCTGAATTCCTGGCCGAATAATGGGGAAAGAAATCCTCCACCTACTAGGCTCGACCCTCGCGCACTACGGCTACGCAGCCATCGCGGTGATTTTGCTGCTCGAAAATCTGGGACTGCCGTTGCCGGGCGAGAGTGTACTGCTACTCGCGGGTTTTCTGGCCGCTTCGCAGCAACGCTTTACGTTGACTTGGATTATTGCGGTTGGAGTGATTGCGACGACCGCGGGCAGCCTCGTCGGCTATCTCCTAGGTCACCATGGAGGCAGGCCTTTGCTCGAGCGCTACCAGCGGAGCCTGCACGTGAGCGATGCCACATTGCAGAAAGGCGAGAAGCTGTTTGCCCGCTACGGAGCGGTCGCCATTGTCCTCGGGCGTTTCGTTGCCGGCCTGCGAATTTTCGCAGGGCCGCTCGCGGGCGTGCTCCGCATGCGCTGGGAATCTTTCTTGTTTTTCAGCTTCCTCGGCTCGGTTCTCTGGGTGAGCGCGGTCTCATCCGCTGCGTTTTTCTTCGGCCAGCACTGGAACAGACTGCTTCACTTAATGGGCCGATTGAATATCTTGTTCGCCGCCGCTGCCGTGATATTGCTTTTGCTGTTTTGGTGGCGAGAGACGCGCGCCAAGACCGCGAAAAGGTAGCCCTACTTCGATTGCACTTCAACCCGTGACGCGAGGCGTTGCGAGCCTTCTTTGCCGGCGGCCAGACTGACAGGCTGGCCATGCTGCGCGTAGTAGGCGATGATCGCAGGCTCGGACCAATCCAATTCCCAGCCATTCTCGATGGCCACCACCGTGTACTCGCCGGGAGCGACGTCGTGCAAGAGAAAACTTCCGTCCAAATCAGTCTGGTCTCTGCGGAAGAGTTCGCGGTTCGATTCGGGATGGCGCGGAACCAGTACAACCATCACGCCAGCCGACGGCTTGCCATTTTTCTCCGCAAACCCTTCTACGTTTACGCTCGACGCCGCCGTGGTGATGGTCGCCGCGATGGAAGATCCGGTTGTGACCCGGATCGTGCGCCCCGCAACCGGCCGTCCTTCAATCGAAATTTGTAACACGGCATAGGCTTTGTTGGCGCCGATGGCGACCAGGTTGTACTCGCCCGGCGGCACACTGCGCAACTCGGCCACATGTTGCTTGTTAATGCCCACGCCTGCGACAGGTTGACCCTTTTGGCTCAGTAATTCTATCGACAAATCGTCCGGGACGGTCCCGCCGTCCTGCATCATGACGTGGGCATATACATCGCCGGCCGGCTCTGCCTGAGAAGCATCCATTTCTTCGCCATTTCCGGTGAAGTCGGCTTCCATTTCACTCCAGTTGGAAGTGTTCGGGTCTTGCGGAGGCACACGGACTACATATTTTCCGGCGGCGACGCCGCTGATCTCCCATTCGTTGGGGGAAACCATTTGCGCTCCATCAGTTTGTACAAAATCATTGCCATCGAGCGTGGGCCGCAACAGGTTGGGAACTTGATATCCACTCTGCGCGCCGCCCGTTGTATGAAATCGCAAATGGAGCGCCGGCACGGGAGCAAGGTGCAGCGGAACCTCAACGCGATCGCCACCCTTCAGCGGGATCGGCATGGCGCCGTCGGGTTCCGTCGCGTCTTCGTAGTAAGTCGTCTGGTAGGTCACATCGAGCGAAGGATCTACATTGAAGTCGGTTGCATTTTCGTCTTGCGTCGATTTTGCAGTATGAACCGCGTACCAGGGATTCGCCGACGCCGAAACAAAATACGTCCCCGGCGCGAGATTCGGGAACTCATACCCACCAAGGTCGTCGGTTTGATCATTACCCATGCGCAGGATTCGGCTGATTCCTAAGTTGTGATCCTGCCGAAAGAGTGTGACATTCGCTCCGCGCACTGGCTCGCCAGTTTCATCCAAGACCGCACCCGATAAAACAGCCGAAGGTTGCAACCGCAGTGTTAGGTTTTCCGTATCGAGTCCCGCGCCAGTTACGATGGCCGTCGCGTACTCCTCATGCTGCTCGTAGGCGCCGGATTCGAATCCGCGTTTCGAACCGGTCAGCGAAAACTTGCCTGCTGGAACTTGGGTAAACGCAAACCTCCCGTCCTCTCTCGTGACTATAGATCGCTGATTTTTCTGATCTTGACTTTGCTCATCTTGATTCTGCCGATCATTGACATCCACAATGAAAATCCGCGCACCGGCCAGCGGCCCTCCTGTAGCTGCGCTTATCGCTGTACCGGCAATGCGATAGCCGCCTTGTATCTGCAATGCGGTCTGTTGGGCCGCCGTGCTAGCCATGCTCCCCATGCACCACGCTGCGAGCATTGCAATCTGGAGCCTTGCGAGTTTGGATAAAGACGTGTTCATTCTTTTGCGCCTTGCACATGCAATTGGATTTTCTGTTTCTGGCCTGGCTCCAGATCCAAGACTATGCCTGCGGAATCGTAAACACGCATCGCCTCCGGGTCGCGATAGGGAAGCTGTTGATCCGAAGCGAATGCCAGGGCTCGATACGTCCCCGGCGGCATCTGGAATTGAAACGATCCATCGGCCGCGGCTACCGAGTCGCGAAATTCGCCGCTGCTCTCGGGCAACGGGACGAGATAAATGTGTGCATTCGATAGGCTGCCAGCGGCTTGATCCACGCTTTGACTATCCCCGTTTTGAACATTTACGGCGCCATCCAATTCCGCCGTCTGATCCCGTAATGTGATTTCGATCGGCGAGGTCGTGCCCGCCACTCCCACGACCAGCGGTTGATGTTGCAGGTCCAGTGCGCCGGACGTGATCGAGGCGGCATATCCCTTGGAAGTATTAACCTTCACCCAATAGCGACCCGGGGCGACGCCATCAATCGTAAGTGAATCGTCGCCAGCCTTCGGTGGGTTTGTAACCGCGCCACGAAGCTGATCGAACTCTTCGGCGGGTTGGAGATAGACGTACAAGTAGTTTCCTGAACCTGCGAACCCAGAACCAACGCGTACTCGCGGCGGTGATGCTCCGCCCGTTCCACGAGCATCTGCGCCGAAGTCCCTCGTGACTTGCACCGCGATAGAGCTATCGGGCCGGAGCGACATGGTGGCATTGGTCACCGGAGCGCCACGCACGTTGATCGTTATCGAGCCGTTTGCTGCGTTCTGGCCGAAGTTGTAGGCTTCGACGACATAAGACCCATCCGGCAAGAGGCCTTCGATGGTTCGTGGCTGCGTGTTATATGCCAAAGTGTAGCCCGGCCCATGATGTCCGTTGGCAGAGACTGAAACCGACAGGCCTGCGATCGTCGGCGCGTTTGGAACGGCGATCTTCACCGGATAATAGGGACGCTTGGCGATGGTCATGTCGGCCTGCATTGTCGTGCCGGGGCTGAGCGCGATGATCTTCGCGGAAGAAAAGTCTTCGGCGTTCGGGTAATAGACGGGAGGGTAGCCGTAAGCTGTGCTGCCCGGGGCGGAGTCCACTGGATCGCGGTCCAGCAGTTCTCCAGTGACGACGCGATAATCTCCCGGGTTAAGTTCAGCGAAGCGAAAAGCGCCGTTTCCCTTCGTCTGGGCTGACCCGACTTCGTCCCAGTGGGTGATTCCGTCGTGCGCCTGCCGGCGAAATAGGCGCACCCCGATAGGCTCCGGAGATTCGCCCGTTCGGAGCACCACGCGCCCGACGATTCGCCCTTCGGGGATGAGAGGAATTGTGATGTCTCCGGCGATGTTCGTTGGCGTCAGTATTACGATTGATTCGGGAGTTTGGAGAAAACCCGGCCGGCTCGCACTCAAAGCGCCGGGAAGATTTTGCGCGGCGTTACTCCCTGAGGCGTTGTTTTCTGCGCCCTCCGTTTGTGCCCGCGAAAGCTGAAATGCGAAGCGCCCTTGCGAATCTGTCATCACCGCGAAGCGGCGGTCCTGCGACATAACGAGGGCTCGGGCAATGGGCTCGTGCGTAACGGCATTGATGACGACGCCACGAATGTGATCGGGAGGTGTTTGGGCTGGAGGTAGATTCTGCGCAAGGGAACATGCGAGCAGGCCCGATAGGACGAGGAGGCGAAACAGCGCAATATTTTTCGATGCCGTTGTTTTGCGGCGAACCTTGGCAACCACGGAATTTTCTAAGGGTACGAACAAACTCACTCCAAACACAATTGTGACGCTACCCGGTGAAAAAGCAAGCGCACCGGATGCACATCGAGTGTCATGCACACCGAGTACGATGCTCCGTTCACAGAACGTAGCTGTTACCTTCGCTTGCGTGAGGCTACCCGCCTCCGTTGTGCCGACCCTTGCAGGATGCTAGCCTCAAATTAAGGCCCTTCAGCATGTCTGATCCTCTTAGCTTAGACACCGGCAAAGACTTGGACACCGGCAGAGGCCCGCGCGGACTTCGGCGGTTCGCTGGTATCGTGCGCGGCGAAGCCCGTCAAATCTGGCTGAAATTTCTGACCGCGGTGATTGGCCTGGCGCTGGCTTTCGCGGCTGCGCTTTTTTCCACGGTGGAAATGGAATCGGGAAATTTCTGGGCGACTTTGGTGCTGGCTTCGGTCGCGCTCGTGCTCGCAGTACTGGTCGGGGTCACGACCGTACCCGCGCTGGCCCGGCGTGTGGCTGGCGCGAGGCTGCGGGACGCTTTTGATTATGACGTGACCCGTGTTGGCGTCGCCTACGTGGTTGCCGTTCTTGTCGTCGGTATCGCTGCGCTGAATACGGGCAACAATTTGTTGTACATGGTTGTTGCAGCCATGCTCGCCGCGATTTTGGTGAGCGGCTTCGCCTCGGCGATCGTGTTGCGCGGTCTGCAACTTGATGTGCGGCTTCCCGAGCACATCTTCGCCGGGCAATCGCGCACGGGGCGCATCCTGCTTCGCAATTCCCGGCGCTGGCTTCCGTCGCTGTCGATTCAGGTGAGGGCCTCAAAGCCCAAGCCAGGGAACAAGACAGGAAAGCGGATGCGCTGGTGGAGAAAACATACGCCTAAGGAAGAAACACCACGGGCGCTCTTTGACGGCGCGGTTTATTTTCCTCTTATTCCGGCAGGCAAAGAAGTGAGCGCGGAAATTGAACTCGCTTTCTCGCAGCGCGGCCGATTTCAGCAGGAAAGCTTTTTGCTGGCGACGCGCTTTCCCTTTGCGTTTTTAACTAAGACTCGTCGCATCCCGCTCCAGCGCGAAATCGTGGTTTATCCGCGGGTCGAACTCGCGGATGAGGCTCTCGAGGCTCTCCCTATCGTTTCGGGAGAGTTCGAGGCCTTCCAGAGCGGCCGCGGCTACGATCTTCACCTTATTCGCGAATACGTGCCTGAGGATTCAGCTCGCCACGTGGACTGGAAGGCTACGGCCCGGACTGGATCCCTTAAGGTCCGTGAGTTTAGCCGCGAGGATGAGCACAAGGTGCGCATTGTCTTCGACAATCCTGTTTCAGGAATGCTTTCCGCTCAGGCCTATGAACGTGCCGTGACCACCGCGGCTTCGCTTGCCTGGCATTTCGCCAAACAGCATGCGGAAGTGTCTTTTGCCACCCAGAATCAGCGGGTATCAAACGATGTTTATGAATTTCTAGGCGTGCTCGCTCTAATTGGCGAGGCGCCGTCTGCGAATTCCAGCCGCGATTTGCTTGATGCCCATGGTTACAGCATTGTGGTTACCGCACAGGCCCGAGGTTCGGTTCCGACGGAATTATGGGGTTCTTCCTTCTATATTTTCATTGCGGAACCGAGCTAGAGGTAACCTCCTTACGCAGGTCATAGTTACTTTGGTTACCAGGGGTCATTGACCGGAAGCCAAAACCTGCTTAGAGTTTGAAATTGAACATCGAGCAAGAAATGTCAGCCAAATACCAAGTTCGTTGCCAGGGGACGGAGGAAGTGGGGGAATGAGCTCCCAATTCCTTACCTACGCCCTTTGGTGTTCTCACCCCGTTCTGCAAGGCGCGGTGCTGGCTGCCATGTTTAGGCGCAATCTGCGGAAGCGATTCCCGGTTTTCTTTGCCTATCTCATTTCGGAGATGGTGATGTTCGCGGTTACTTTTCCGATTTATGTGCGGGGATCCTACACGGCGTTCTTTTACGCGCACTGGATACTGGCTGTCATTAGCCTGGTCATAGGCTTTTTCGTGATTCAGGAAATCTTTAACGACATTCTGCGTCCGTTTCACGCTCTTCGCGATCTTGGCTCCATGATCTTTGCCTGGGCTGGGTTCGTGATGTTGCTCGTGGCTGCGGTGGTTTCCGCTGCGAGTCCGGCTTCGCAAAGCCCAATTGTGGAGGCAGTGCTTACGCTTGAGCGTTGTGTTCGTGTCATTCAATGCGGGCTTATTCTGTTTCTTTTGATTTTTGCCAAGTACGTTGGAGTTTCACGCAAGCAACAGACGTTCGGCATCATGCTGGGCTTCGGAGGCTATGCCTTTATCGAACTGTCGCTGGTGGCATTGTTCATGTCAGGGCGCCTGAGCGAAGCTACCATCTCGCTCATCAATATGAGCGCTTACAACCTGGCCATCATCGTATGGTTCGGCTACTGCATCCAGAAGGCGCCGGCCCGCGAGATGGTTTCACAGATGCTGATGCCACAGCGGTGGGACCAGAGCCTCAACGACATTCAGCACCCGGCCACCGCCGATTCCTTGATTCCGATGTTCGAAGGAATGGTCGAGCGCGCGTTCTCGCGCAATCACGGAGATGTCTCCGCCGCACCCGAGGCCGATGCCGCGCCCGCGATTCTTCCGAAATCCCCGCAGCCCGTCATGCACCATCTCGCCGACAGCGCAAAATCCTCAGGCTAACCACTTTGCCCAGCCATTCCGCGCTCACAGCCCATATCTCAAAAACTTCATGTAAAACATCAGATATAGCAGTGTATTGAATTGATTTAAGGATGTATTTTGTCGTTGTTTAACCCGCTAGCCCGTGGTCACTGTTGACGCCTCCACTGCCGTCTAAAGTTTTTCCTGTAGAAAAACTTGCTCCGCCATGTATAATTCCGCCCACTTAGGATTCCCGCTCCCAGGGGATCCGCATGGTAGGAGAAATACCAATGAAACGTGCGGTCAGGATGTTAATCCTGATGGTAGGCGTAGCCTTTTTGGCTGCTCCTGTAATCGCCGAAGATGGTGGACCGATTCCGGTTCATCCTCCGAGGACAATAAGCAGTTCCACCGTGGTTATGTTTGAGGATGGGGGACCGATTCCGGTTCATCCTCCCATAGCAGTAAGCTCCACAGTGGTAACGTTTGAAGATGGTGGACCGATTCCGGTTCATCCTCCCAAATAGATTTAGCACTTTGGGGTACTGAATCTATTTAGCCGCCCTAAACGGCTAGAGACCTTGAGGCTGGCAGATCTGAAAAAGACTGCCGGCCCTATTTTTTTGTAGAAAGATTAGGGTTCAAATCATTGCTCGAACGGATTCGTCCGAACGGGTTGGCGCGGAAGTTAGTTTGCCCCACTCAGGATTTTGCGCAGTTCCATCGCGTCGCTGACCGGCGGATAACAGCTGAAGTTCGTGCATACCACCGCCTTTGCTTTGCCATCAAGGATTCCCGGAACCCCCGGAAGAGTTTCCTGCAATGCGGGCGGCAATTGCTCTGCTGTGATGGAACCCAACGCCAACACTGACTGATTCAGCGCGAAACGGCTGAGAGCGGCGTTGCGCAGCGCTTGCGCGGAATCGCCTTCGCCAATGATCACGATTTGCGTGTGCGGATATGCCAGGTGAACCGCGGCGATTCCATAAGTGGCGGCAAAAATTCCAAACTGTGCCGCCATTCCGGCGATCACATCGAGGGTTTGCCCGGCCTTGTCGCGATAGCTGGCTTCATTCGTGTAACTGTGCAACCGGAGCAATACGAGAGCGGCCAACGAATTTCCTGCTGGGGTAGGTGAATCCTGGAACGGCTTGCGCCGTGTGCCCAGCACGCCCAGTGAGCTCTCATTCTCCGCGTTGAACTCAGTGTCGAAAAATCCCCCGCCCGCCGGATCAAAGAATTGCTTCACCAAGGCATCGCCAAGTTCACGGCCGATGGTGAAATAGCGCAAATCTGCCGTCGCTTCATATGCATCAAGACATGCGTTCGCGGTGAACGCATAGTCATCGAGCACTCCCGTCACGTCCCGCGCCTGTGCTTCCGGATCGGAATAGGCCACGACGTGGCGCAATCCTTTTTCATCCCAGACCTGCGTCAGAATCCGATCCAGAGAACGCAGAGCGAACGATTTTGCCTGGTCCAAGCCGAGCACTTTGGCTGCTTCCAGATAAGCCGAGATGCATAGCGCGTTCCATCCCGCGTAAATCGTTTTGTCCACGTAGGGCGTAGGACGCTGCAAGCGTGACGCGTACATTTTCGCTTTGGCCGAAGCGAGCAGCTCCACGACCCGCTCATTCGTAAGTTTCAGCCGGACGGCAATTTCTTCCACCCAAGCGCGAATATATAAGACATTCTTGGCCGGATTGTGGTGCATCTCGCCGACTTCGTTGATGTCGTAGTGAATACAAGCCACCTCAGCTTCTTCCTCCGTCAACACCGACCGCGCTTCGTCCAATGTCCAGGTAAAGTAATCGCCGTCGTCGTCCATGGAATAGTCTGCGTCCTGCGAGGCATAGAACCCACCGCGCTCCCGATCGCTCAACCATTCATCCATCCAGCGGATGATGTCGCGCGCCACGCCCGCAAAAAAATCGTTGCCCGTGACCTGATAGGCGTGGACATAATTCTTCAACAGTTCGGAGTTGTCGTAGCTCATCTTTTCGAAATGTGGCACCATCCAGCGCTCGTCCACCGAATAGCGGTGGAAACCTCCGGCGAGTTGGTCATACACTCCGCCGCGCGCCATTTTTTCGAGCGACTCCACGAAAACCTCGCGTAGTTTGTCGTTTCCTGTGCGTGCGTAATTGTCCATTAATAGATCGAGCGCGCCGGGATGAGGGAATTTTGGCGCCTGGCCGAAGCCGCCATAGCGCTCGTCGAACGACCGCAATGCTGATTCGACAATTGCGTCAATCACCTCTGGCGAAAACGTTCCGCTCCGGCCATCGAAGGATTCCGCCTGGGCAATGGCTGTTTCCACCATCTGGGCTTGTTCCATCACGTCAGCGTTCTTATTGTGATAAGCGTCGGAAATTGACGTCAGCACACGCCGGAAACTCGGCCGTCCATAGCCATCCACGGGAGGGAAGTAGGTTCCGCCATAAAACGGCTTGCCGTCGGGGGTGAGAAACGCCGTCAAGGGCCAGCCGCCTTGCCCGCTGATTGAACTCACCGCCACTTGATAACGGCTGTCAATATCCGGCCGTTCATCGCGGTCCACTTTAATCGCCACAAAGCGCTCATTGATGAGCTGCGCGACTTCGGGGCTATCATAAGATTCGCGGTCCATGACATGGCACCAGTGGCACCACACTGCGCCAATATCCAGCAAAATCGGCCTGTTCTCGCGTTGCGCCAGCGCAAATGCCTCCTCGCCCCACTCGTGCCAATGAATGGGTTGGTGCATGGCCGAACGCAGATACGCGGACGAGGCTTTGGCGAGGGAGTTTGCCGTAGTAGTGGTCATGCACTTAAGTTTATATGCTGCCGCCCAAACCGAACGAGCCTGCTGACGATGCCCATTAAGAACGAAATTCCCATACGAGTGGAAATGACCTAGCACCGGAATTGACCCAAGGCGTTATTTTCCGCCCAGCGTCATGGGAACGAGAATTATAAGCAGCAGAATGAGAGCAATGACTAATGTCGCAAAGAGGCCGATGACCGTCCAGGCATAGCGCGTTTCGTCTTCTGGTTTCGGGGAAGTCACCCCGAAAATCAGCGTCATCCACTGCGCGATGTAGGAACTCCACTTCATTGCATTCTGATAATGAACGAAAGGCCCACTCCTGAAGGTCAACTATGCAAGACTCGAGGGCAATCTTGCAATAAAGACCAGCTGCTGCGCGCAGCTCCGCCTTAGGAATGCGATCGTTTTTCGATTCCAGCGAAAAACATCCGGCACGAATCTTCTTTTGTGTGTTCAATTCTGGAAGGAATGAGTGACCGAGACCGGAGGTCCCAAAAAGCAGCCGGGAAACTCTGGCTGAAATGGTGGAACCTCCCGGTCTCGCGTCAGCCTTTCAAGGATGGGCCACGAAGAGGGAAGATGGGGTTTCATCCAATAACATGGCGGCACTGAAGGCGGCGTGTGCGTGCGGCAGCTCGCTGCTCAATATAGTGCTGCGGGACTGAGAATCTAAGATTAGACCGCCGATCTACGCCCGCCTAGCAGGTTGATGACGAGAACCACAAGGGCCACCACCAGCAACAGGTGAATCAGGGCTCCGCCGACGTGCAGGCTGAATCCCAAGAGCCAAAGAATTAAAAGCACAACCATAATCGTCCAGAGCATATTGTTTTCCTCGCAAGATCAGAATCGCAGTTCAGCAAGAAAATATCTGAGCAGAATTGCTCAGAAGGCGTGACACATTTTTATGCCGCTCGAAGTGACCTGCCGCACTCCAAGCAACATGTTTTCTGGCGGGAAGTTATCAAGCCGCAGAACGGACACATTCTTTGCGCGCCGGAATTCCCGCCGGGCGGTATTTTGCCAAATAGCTTCCTCACTGCGTCAGCGATCAATGCAAAGAGTGCGCGTACCCGGACAGGGAATGGATTCACTGTGCCTATTCCTCGGAGCTAAGGCCTGAACCTTTTTCTTTTTAAGGAAAAACGACACAGGCAGAGTCTCTTAAATCAGCTTACGGCGGCGGCAACAAATATTGTGAGCAATAAAGACCATCTATTGTGGGTGACCTGCGCGAAGATAACAAGTGAGACGAATTCCTTCTCTCTTTCAGGTCCTCTGAGCTAAGTCAGCCCATCTGAAGTTCTCTCCTCCTTAGTTCCGCAAACTGAAAGGGAACCACTCATGAAAAAAATCACGTCACTCTTGTTGATGAGCTTCACCGTCGCAGCTGGCACCTTCGCCTGGGCAGGTTCGGCCCGTCAGGATTCCGTCGATCGCCTGCAAAAATCTGTGGATGTTCTACAAGCCATCATGTCTACGCCGGACAAAGGCATTCCGGAAGAAGTGTTGAGCAACGCGAAATGCATCATGGTTGTTCCGGACCTTATTAAAGGTGGATTCATCGTTGGCGGCAAACATGGGCGCGGCGTTGCTTCCTGCCGCACTGCGAACGGTTGGAGCGCTCCCGCATTCGTATCCGTGGGTGGCGGAAGCTGGGGATTGCAAATCGGAGTAGAGGGTGTAGATCTCGTCATGCTGGTCATGAACGATCAAGGCTTCCAACACCTTCTTTCCAGCAAATTCGAACTAACTGGAGAAGGATCGGTTGCCGCGGGTCCTGTGGGCCGTCATGCCTCAGCCGGTACCGACTGGAAGATGAATACTGAAATGCTGACCTACTCGCGTTCGAAGGGCGTATTCGCCGGGTTGACGCTGGAAGGCGCAGTCATCCAAGAAGATAACGATTCCACACGCGCCATTTACGGCAAGGACAAGGCATTTCGTACCATCCTCTCCGGTAAGGTGTCCACGCCGAAAAGCGCGGAAGCTTTTATGCATGCAGTCTCCGAGGCTGGCCAGCAGGCACGCGTCGCCGAAGCCAGAGAAGACAAGAAATAAGAAAGGCAAGTCGAAGACAACGTAACCGCATTCCGGGCAATAGCTGCCCCAAGGAGATCCTGTGAAGATCCATGTACTGTTGACCACTGCAATCGCGCTGAGCTTGAGCGCGATTGCCCAGACGAACCCGCAAACGACCCCAACCGTCGAGGCCATGCCCCAAACCCCGGTCTTTCGGGTGATAGTAACCAGCCGCACCATACAAGCGGTTAACTATAGGCATCACAGCGGAGCCACGAAAGTGAATTTCGCCGGCACGGACCTGATGCCTTCCGCGAATGGCTTCGCCAAAGTGAATAGCAAGCGCGGAGCCATGGATATTGAAGCGGAATTCGGCAACCTGCAGAGCCCCAAAAGTTTCGGCAACGAATACCTGACCTACGTCCTGTGGGCCATTTCGCCCGAGGGGCGGGCCGTGAACCTGGGCGAAGTCCTGGTCGGCAGCAATGACCGCAGTAATCTGAAGGTGACCACCGATCTCCAGGCTTTCGCGTTGATTGTGACCGCGGAGCCATATTATGCGGTGCATGAGCCCAGCAATGTCGTGGTGCTGGAAAACGTGATTCGTACGGACACCAGAGGATCCATCGAGACAGTTAACGCCAAATATGAACTTATGGAGCGCGGCGGTTATCTCCCGACCGGATACAAGTTCGACCCCGTTGTTCTGAATGCCAAGTTGCCGCTGGAATTCTTTGAAGCGCGCAACGCGGTGCGCATCGCCAAGTCTGAGGGTGCCGAAGAGTACGCCAGCGACAGCTACCAACATGCGGTCCGCCTGATGAACAATGCTGACGAAGACGCCACGAGAAAGAACATCCCGGAAAAGTCCTTGATTGCGGTTTCTCGTGACGCAGTCCAGACCGCCGAAGACGCTCGAGCCATCGCCGTCAAGAAGATGGACGATATGCGCTTGGCCAACGAACGCCAGGATTCCGCCGATGCCCAGGCGCAATCCCAAGCCCAGGCTAATGAGGCGAACCGTCAAAAAGACCAGGCACAGTCTGACGCCGCAAAGGCGCAGTCCGACATGGCCGCAAATCAGGTTGCATCAGCAGCAGCCGTCAGCGCAGCGCAAGCCGATGCCGATCAGTCGCGTTTAGCGGCACAGGAAGCGCAAACCGATAAGGCTGCGATGCGTGCACGCCTGTCAGAGCAGTTGAACTCCATTCTCCAAACTCGTGATACAGCGCGAGGCCTTATTGTCAGCATGTCCGATGTGCTGTTTGACACCGGCAAGTATTCGTTGACATCGGGTGCGCGCGAGAAGTTGGCGAAGGTTGCCGGTATTCTGCTCGCCTACCCTGGACTCAACATTGAAGTCGGCGGCTACACCGACAACATCGGTGGCGATGCAATGAATCAAACGCTTTCGGAGAATCGCGCCGGTTCGGTTCGCGACTATCTGGTCCAGCAGGGCGTCACTACGAATTCCGTTAGCGCGAAGGGCTTCGGCAATACTCTGCCCGTGGCCTCAAACGATAGCTCGGCAGGAAGGCAACAGAACCGCAGAGTAGAACTGCTGGTGTCCGGTGACGCCATCGGCAACCCGACCCCGGTCACTACAGGAAGTTTGCAGTAAAGACGCTCGCAGTAAAGTTCGAGTCCGCAAACGTTAGAAACACGGAGGCAACACATGAAACTGTTAGTAATGATCAGCACCGCACTTTTGTCGTCGATCCTGGTGGCCGCCGCGCCTGCGTATGCGCAGGAGCAGCACGACCAGCAAGAAGACAAACAGGCCCAGCCGGAAGAGAAGAAAGCGGAGCAGGACAAATCCGCTAAGCCTGAAGAGAAACAAGCGGAGCAGGATAAATCCACTAAACCGGAAGAGAAAAGCGCACAGCAGGACAAGAACACAAAGCAAGAGGAACAGAACGCGCAACAAGAAGATAAAAACACAAAACAGCAAGAGAAAAACGCCCAGCAGCAGGACAAGAACAATGTTCAGGAACAGAAGAGTGCGCAGCAACACACGCAGGAGCAGCGACCTGGCGGAAACGGTGGTGGCCGCATTCCCGACGACCGTTATCAAGCCAATTTCGGACGGGAACACACATTTCGTGTAAGCCAGGGTGACTACGGCAATCGCCGCTTCCAATACGGTGGCTACTCGTTTGGATTTGTAGGCGCATGGCCGAGCAACTGGCTCTACACGCAAAGCGTTTATGTGGTGGATATTGACGGCGTCTATTACTTGTGCAATCCGATGTATCCCGGCGTCAACATCGCGCTCAGCATCAACTTGTAAGGATCCATTCGGTACAAGCCCGAGCCAGCCCCCATCCATCTCGCGTTCGACGAGAGGGTGGGGTATTTCTTTGTACCTATGCCGTCAGCTGCTTCGCAATCTGGCAATACAAATCCACCGCTTCGTGCAACTCCAACTTGGGAATAAATTCGCCATCGGTGTGCGCCACATGAATTGAGCCCGGCCCGATCAGTAGTGGTTCTCCCCACTGCGTGAGCTTAGGGATGTCCGTGGTAAAAGATGCCACCATGGTGGGTAGTCCATCGACTTTGCGGAAGCGTAGAAACCTCAGTTCCAGCGGAAACTCGACTTCCACGTCTTTCCCCGCCGCGGTCACTATCTGCCGCCGCAACTCCTCGGATGGCCCGACGAGACGATAAAGCAAATCCGCGTGCGCGTAATCGGCAATCACGTTGGGGGCGCGGCCGCCCTGAATCAATCCGATATTTAGTGTGCAAGGCCCAACTTCGGGATCGCTCGGCAGCGGCATGGCGCGCAGTCGCGTAAGCGCGGGAAGCAGCTTCTCGATCGCGGAATCGCCCAGTTCGGGATAAGCGGAGTGCGCCATCTTTCCTCGTGCCGTAATTTCGGCCCGCAGCGTGCCTTTCGAGGCCAACGCGAGACGGTTTTCCGTTGGTTCGCCGTTGATCAGGAACTTTGCGCCTTGCGGCTGTTCGTTGGCCACGTGTGCGCCCAGACTGTCGCGTTCTTCTCCCACCACGAACAAAAGTCCGCAATGGATGCCCTGCTCATGCAATCGGACCGACGCGGCGGTTTGCGCCGCAATAATGCCCTTGGCATCGCAAGACCCGCGACCATACAGACGCGTTTCATCCTCAGACGAAGGGATAAACGGCGGGACTGTGTCCATGTGTGTGGAGAAAACAATCTCTGGCTGCGTATGTCCGGGCCATACGGCCCAAATG
>JBEKTR010000013.1:0-28250 GCA_049515835.1 Terriglobales bacterium | reverse complement strand
TTTCTACATTTTCGCGAGCGCCGGTCCCGTCATCGCCGAAGACGACTTTCAACATCGGAGTGATTCAAGGCGGAACATCAGTCAATTCCATTCCTGAGTCAGCCAGTATGCGCGTGGACATCCGTTCGGTTTCGATGACGGAAATCGAGCGTCTGGAACGTGCGCTCCGGCGGGCTATTGAAGAAGCCGTCGAGCATAGTGCCTTGTCAGCGCCGCGTGGTGCGTCTCCGGGGACCAAGCGCAATGCGCCATTGAAGGCCGAAATTACCTTGATTGGCAGCCGTCCCGCAGGCGAACTCGACCCCAACTCCCAGATGTTGCAGGCGGTGCGGGCGGTGGATGAGTATCTCGACAACAGCGCCCATGTCCAACGCGCTTCCACGGACGCGAACATTCCACTGTCATTGGGTCGCGAGGCCCTTGCATTGGGATCGGGCGGAAGCGGGGGAGGAGCTCACACGTTGCAAGAATGGTTCGACTGCAAGGGAAGGGAAACCGGGCTCAAGCGCATTCTGTTGGTTGTCCTCGCCCTTGCGGCGGCTGAAGCTTGACTATTTTTAGAAGCTGGATTTGTTGCGCACGGGACGGAAGGGAATCGTAACCACCGCTTCGAGGGCCACGGGCGAGCCATTCTTGGTCGCCGGGCGAAAATGCCAGCGGGTTAAGGCCGCCGCCGCATAATCATTGAGCCGGTCGTCCACGCTTTGCAATACGCGCACATTGGCCACGCTGCCGTCGCTCCGGATGACGGCGTATAGAGTGACGTTACCGCCAACGTTGTGCCGCATCAACTCTGTCGGATATCCCGGATCTACTTTTTGTTCGGCGACGGGCGCCGCGAGCTCGCCCTTTACTCCCGCATCAAGCTCGGCGAAATGAATGACCCAGCTACCTCCGCCGGAATTCAAGTTCGGCATGTTCAGCGTAAGTGAATAAGATTTCCGGTCACCAAAAACTTCGCGGTCGATGGAATTGGGATTGTCGAAGAGCTCCGCAGGTCTTGCTGATTCACCGACGCGTGGCTGACGCGCATCGGCCAGTAATTGCGGACTGGTTCTGCCGCTGCCTCCAATCGCAGACGTTTTCGAAGCTCCGCCGACTTGCAGACCTGAGGGGATTCCGTTTGCCGACTTGCCGGAAGCTACGGACGTGGCACTTTGGCCATGAGCGCTGTCCGGTGTTCCGGCTGCAATCGACTTTCCATCCGGCGTGGCCGCAAAAGTTCCCCGCCGATTTCCCGCTGGTGGAACGACATGGGTCGCCGGCGCCATTGGGCGCACTCCGAGCGCGATCAATTGGCCGCCACCTTTTGACGGCATGCCCGTTATAGCAGGGGGCGGCGGCACGGCCGCGGAGTTGCCCAGGGCCGCTTGACCGGGACTGCGCAATCGTTGCTCAGACATGGCGAGTTTCGGTGCAGGCGCGATCACTTCGCTGTGGCCAATGCTTAGATCACCCAATTTTCGGATGGTCGCGGCGTTGACGTCGGGCGCCGGTGCCACCACAGACCCATCCAAGCTTAGCGAGCGCTTCAACGAAGAGTCCACACGCGGCGCGGGGGCAACGACTTGCGTTGTTAGCGTGGGCAGCTTCAAGTCCGCGGTGGGCCGTGCTGTCGCCGAGAGTGGCACGGTCGGCGAAGTCGGCGACCACGCTACCATGTTGGGTAGCGGAACATCCTGTTTAAGTTGGATATTGGGCGGCGTCACGATCGTTTGCTTGGGATTGTCGGCTTCCGGGGGAACGGAGAGAATCGGCTGCGGCGCGAGTGCCGGATCGCCTTTGTGAGTTACGGGCGTACGCGGCCTACCGGTGTCAATGGGCGGAAGATACTCCGCGGCGTCGTAATAAATTACGTCTTTGCTGGAAAATGCCGCAGGCTGGATAACCTGGGGGCGCGAGGGCCAGATCTGAAAGAGACCGAGGACCACGACGATGAGGGCAATGTGTCCTGCATAAGATTCGGCAAAACGTCGCCACGGCAACGGGCGCTCCACAAATACATCGGGCCAGAATTGGCCCGGCCATGAAGTGAGCCGCAGCCTCGGATGTTTCTCTTCCCGGAACAGATCGCGCAGGTTGCGCAGAAAAACTGCTCCGCCCGGCTCGAGCTCAAATAACAACTTCGGCGCAGGCAAAGGCTCGACCGGCGTGCTCAAATCTCGTTTTCTTGCCGCCAGTCGTTGTCCCATTTAGCTGAATATCCATTATAGATGGGTCTTGCCCGAAGTTTGCGGCTGGAAAGTGCATTTCTCGCAGTTTCCGTGCTTTAATACCGATATGGAAACGGCGAGAGCGAAGCGCATAACTCTCTATCTTTTCTTGATGTTATTGTTTTGGGCTGAGCATCGATCGTGGGCCCAGAGCACGCAAACATCGGCACCAGCGCCAGCGTCGTCGTCAGCACCCCCGGCTGCGACTTCCGTTCCCGATTACTCCGGTATGTACGCTTTTCGCCGCGATGGGGAATTCCTCCAACTCAACGTCGAAGAGGACGGGCGTTTGACCGGATTCGTCTCCCGCTACGGCGATCTCGACAGCGACCGGGGCGAATTTATGAATCAGTTTTTCAAGCAGGCAAAGTTGGAAGGCAAGAACGTCAGCTTTACGACCACAGTGGTCCACGGAAAATCGTTCGATTTCAAGGGAACTATCGAACGCGGCGACGGCAAGAACCCGAACGACGAAGCCTATTACGTGTTGAAGGGAAGGCTCAGCGAAGTCTCGGCGGGCGACGGCGGAAAGAGCACGGGCAAGAGTGAAGATGTTGCGTTCAAATCGTTCCCGCGCGATTTAAATCCTTCGCAATGACAACGGCAACCCGGCGCCGTCTGCTCGTAACGAGCGCGGCGATTTTCTTTTCCTACGCGTACTTCTATCCGGCGGGCGGGTGGAACCAGAACTCCCGCTTCGATATGGTTCGGGCCATGCTTGAGCAGCATACGCTCCGCATTGACGCATATCACGAGAACACCGAAGACAAGGCCATCTCGAATGGACATTTTTATTCCGACAAAGCGCCGGGACTCGCGTTTCTTGCTTTGCCAGCGGCGGCGGCTACGCGCGCGATTCTGCCCGTGTTTCGGGTTGATCTTAGTTCTCCCGGAGGCATCGTCGCTATTTCTTATTTCGCCTCGCTTTTCGCCGTAGCTGTACCAACTACTCTTGCTTGCGCATCCCTTTTTTGGATCGCTCTGCGGCTTGGAAGCAGCGAGGGAGCTGCCACTTTCGCGGCGCTTGTATTCGGACTGGCCAATCCTATGTGGGCCTACGCCGTCCTATTTTGGGGACACGCGCTCACGGGAGCGTGTCTCCTATTCGCTTTTGCCGCGGCGCTCAAGCTGCGTGACGCGAGCGGATTTGATTTTTTCTTTGGCCTTGCTGTCGGACTTGCTGCCGGATGGGCCACCGTCTCCGAATATCCCGCTCTGCCTGCGTCGGCCATTGTCGCTGGCTTCGCGATCACCCAGATTTGGCCGCAGCGCCGCTGGCAAGCTTTGCTCGGCCTTGCAGCGGGAACGCTGGCTTGCGTCGGTGTCCTCATGGCATATCAGAAAGCGGCTTTCGGATCGGCCATTCATCCCAGTTATGCCTACTATCAAGCGGGCGCATTCCCATGGATGAAGCGTGGTTATATGGGACTGACTTATCCCCGACCTGATGTCATGCTGAAGCTGCTTTTCGGTTGCCGCCGGGGATTGTTTTTCGCTGCACCCATTCTTGCTGCTGCGCCTTTTGGCTTGCGGATGCTTTGGCGGCAGCCCGTGCATCGTGCGGCTGCCATTACTGCCGCATCCATGGCGGGCTATTACTATCTCTTCAATTCTGCCTTTTATGTGTGGACGGCCGGATGGTCCTACGGACCACGTTATATGGCTGCCGGAATTCCGTTGCTCTGCGTGGGGATCGCTCCGGTTTGGGATTGGGCCAAAGCCAACTGCCGCAAACTTCTGCTCACGCTGGCTGCCACCGGCGTATTGTTTTCACTGGCAGCAGTTTCTGTGACTCCACAGCCGCCTGACCCGTTTCGCTGCCCCATCCCGCAGATTTATCTGCCACTGTTTTCGAGCGGGCATCTTTCCATGAATACGGCCACGATGCTTACGCCCGCAGAAGAGGGCGATTCGACGGATTATGGAGCATTTAATCTCGGCGAACGCATCGGCTTGCACGGACTGCCCAGCCTGCTTCCGTTATTTGCACTTTGGATTGGGGCTGTTGTGCTGTGGAGAACGCTTCATAACCGGGAGCGCAATGCTGCGCTCAATGCGCCGTAACTTGTCCACCGGCTTGTAGCGCGGCCAATTCCTTTTTCGCATCGCGCGCCGGGGCATAATCAGCGTCGGCGTTTTTCCAGACGTCGGCTAGTTTTTGATAGGTCGTGATGGCGGCGCTCTTGTCCACTTGCGCCTGTGCTCGCGCGGTCCCGAGCATACAGAGACCATAATCCGGGGCTTGGTATCCTCCGCCGGCGCCTTCCTGCATGGCGAGTCCCTTATAGCGTGTGCCCGGTTCAAAGTCGGTAATTGCCTGCGAATAATTATGGGCTGCGAGCGAGGCCAGGCCCGCCAAGTGGGGTTGCTTCGTGACCAGAACATAGGGCAATGCCGGTGAAACCAGCGCGGCGACCTGCTCGGGATGATGCTCCACCAGCGCAATTGCGCCCTTTACTTCCGGCAAATAGATCTCCGTCACCAGCGTGTTCGTGGGAGACACGTCGCGCAGGCGTTCGATCTCTTTCAGGCCGGCTGCGCCTTCACCACACAGCGCCATCGCCAGCGTAGCATCGGGAACCGTCGCAATCGAGTGATCCAGGGTCAGCCCTCGATGCGCGGCTGCCAGCGCGCCCGGGCAATTCGAAACCAGCGCATCATGCACCGCTTGCAGCGAATAAAACCCGCCGGCCGCGTCCGGCAGATGCTGCTGTTCGGCGCGCCGTGCAGCAGCATCCCAGTGCCGATCCGCATCGTGCATGCGACCGAGATGGTAATAGATGGAGCCGGCTTCGGCTTCGACCACAAATCCCCCGGCTTGACCTGCCGCCCATTGCAGGTTCTTCTCCCAATCCCGTCCGGAGAAGAAATCGTCCATCATCAAATTTGCGCGGTAGTTTACGTCGTCGCCGCCGCCTTGTTCCACGGCTTCTTTGAGGTATTTCTCGGCTTCGGAAACCCGATCCAGCGTGAGTAAATTGCCTGCGACATTATTGGCCGCGACGTTGTCCCACTTGGCGATTTCCCAGGTCTTCTTCATCGCAGTGAGCGCCTCTTCCATTTCGCCGAGGTAAGCGTAAATCGTGGCTAGGTTGTTCCATGCGGCCGCGTCGCGAGGATAAGTCGCAGCATAAAGTTTGTAGGATTCGAGCGCCTTCGGCAAATCGAATTGCGCGCTGGCGTATTGCGCTTCGATATACATGCGCTCGCGTTCCGTCACACGCTCCCGCATGTCATACGCCTGCTTCAGATAGCCTTCGGCTTTGGACAGCGCGCCCGCATTGCTGTATGCCACGCCCAGCCGCGCATAAGCCATGGCGAACGCGGGATCGAGGCGAATCGCTTCCTCATAAAACGAACTGGCCTGGGGAAAATCGCGGCCCATGCGGTGTTCTTCTTCGCCCAGCGAAAATGCATGAAACGCCTGCAACGATGCCGTGGTCACATTCGTGTAAGGCGTAGAAAGTTTCTGAATCGAAGACAGCGATTCGCCGAGCCGTGCCCGCATTTTGGTGGCGGCGTCGGAAACTGCTTGCAAGACTGCCGTTTTGTCCGGCGCCATCGCCTGCTCGCGCGCGAAAACGTCGCCGGTCGCGCAATTGACCGCGTTAATGGAAATGACGTACGAGGTGCCCAGTGTGGCGACCGTCCCTGCCAGATAAGCCTTCACGCCCAACCGCTGCCCGATCTGCTGGGCCAGTTCCGGCGTAATTCTTTGCTCTTTGGCTTGCCCGAGAAATTGCAGATTGCTGTGCAGCTCCGAATCGCTGACCAACTGGATCATCGGCGACTGCTCCAACTGAATGGCCAAAGCTTCTTTGAGCGTGGCGTCGAAAACCGGATCGCCAGTCTGATTCGTAAAGTCGGCAAGAATCAGTTGATCTTTCTCCGTAAGTTGCGGCGCGCGATGAGTGCGCCAGTAAAGCCCCCCGAGGGCTACGAGTACGATGATCGCAATCGCTGCGCCAATGAGGATTTTATTTTTTGAATTCGCAGAGGGAACGGCGCCTGAAGAATGAGAAATTTGCTGCACCGTACCCGACCCGGAAGATGTTGCCGAAATCGATCCGGAGCCCGTTGCGGAGGCTATGCTACCCGAACTCACCGGAGGCGCGAACGCTCCCGATGTGGATGGAGCCGCTTCGCGCACTCCCGACCGCGAGCCTTCCACCGCTGACCGGCCCGATTCCAAATCGCGCTTGAGCCGCAGCAACTCCGCCTTCATGTCGGAGGCATGCTGGTAACGTAGCTCGCGGTCTTTTTCGAGCGCGCGATTAATAAGGTCTTCCAGCTTGGCGGGCAGATTTGGGTTCAGCCGGACCGCGTCCACGGGCGCGCGGTTCATGATGCCGTCAAAAATTACGCCCGAGGTTTCGCCCCGAAACGGTGCCGACCCCGTCGCCATCTCATAGAGCACGATTCCGAAAGAGAACAGGTCGGTACGCGCGTCCAGCGGCTTGCCCCGCACCTGCTCCGGCGACATATACGCCACCGTGCCCAGCGCCGACCCCGGACTGGTAAGAAATTGGTCGCTCAAGCCGAGCGTCGCTTCGCTGGCCTTGATTTCCGCCTCTGCGACTTTTGCCAGTCCGAAATCGAGAATCTTCGCGTGCCCGCGCGAGGTCACAAAAATATTCGCCGGCTTGATGTCGCGATGCACAATGCCTTTGGCGTGCGCGGCATCGAGCGCGTCCGCCACATCGATTGCAATGGTCAGCAAGCGCTCAAGGTCCAGCGGATGGTTCTCAATCATGTGCTTGAGCGTCTTGCCTTCCAGATACTCCATCACGATATAAGCGCGTCCATCCTCCTCACCGATGTCGTAAATTGTGCAGATATTAGGATGGTTCAGTGCCGACGCTGCCTCCGCCTCGCGCTGAAACCGGCTGAGCGCCTGCGGGTCGCGCGTGACTTCTTCGGGAAGGAATTTCAGGGCCACAAAACGGTGCAGCCGCATGTCTTCGGCCTGATACACCACGCCCATGCCGCCGCCGCCGAGTTTTTCGATGACCCGATAGTGGGAAACAGTTTGCCCGATCATTATTTGGCAGATCGTAGTTTGACCGGCGCTTGTTTACCCAAAGCTAGTGTGGCCGATTCAGTGGCGCTACGATGCGCAGCTATGGTAGGTGTCGCGCGGGTGGAAAGTCAACGCCAGGGCTGCTCACGGGGCGGATCGAGGGATCTGGATGGGCTAGCCCTGTGGGTGATTTGTAATATTATTCCCCGCGACAAAATTTTACTCGGCAACCCAGCACCTCCGGCGTTAAGATGTGCGCATGGCGAAGAAAACCGGACTCAGCGATTCGACTCTCTGGATTGGCACCATTGTCTTGTTGGCGATTGCTGCGTTGACCTACTTCAAGAAGTAAGCGCGAGCAGGAGAAGCAGGCTGCCCGCTTCAGTCGCGGAGGCCCTCTGCGGCGTAGATGTCTGTATGCCATTGCAATGCCAGCTGAATCGTACGGCACCGGGTTAAACTCCCCATGTCAACGTTTGTCCTTGTACACGGCGCATGGCAGTCGGCGAGTACGTGGGACCTGTTGTCTCCCTTGCTGGAAAAGCGCGGCCATCGGGTAATAACACCGGTCCTTAGTGGTCTTGGCACGGACCAACACCGTCTTTCTCCAGAGATTACGCTCCATCAACACATCGCTGATGTTTCGCTTGCGTTGTCAAAGGCCCCGGAACGAGTGATCCTCGTGGGCCACAGTTACGCGGGCATGATCATCAGCGGCGTGGTCGAGGCAAACGCCGATTGCGTGCAGCGACTAGTTTTCCTGGATGCGTTCATTCCCGAAGATGGACAAAGCGTGCTTGATTTGCTTCCACCTGAAATTGGCGCCCATTTTCGCAATGTCGCGCGGGAACTTGGAGATGGCTGGCGGCTGCCTGGCGGGGAGGGCCACCTTGATCTTTGGGGACTAAAGCCCGGTGAGGCGCGTGAGTTTGTGCGTGCGCGACTGTGTGATTTTAGTCTGCGGTGCTTTGAGGAACCGCTGCGTCTTCCGGCCAATCGGAAGGCCAGCGTTCCAGCCACTTTTGTTGCCGGCGTTGCGGAAGGATATCCCGCCCGCCCGTTTTTCGAGCCATTTGCCCGCAAGGCCCGCGCTTCCGGCTGGGAGGTTGCCGAACTGAAGACGGGCCACGACTGCCATGTTGAACGTCCGGGCGAGGTTGCGGATATTTTGCTATCAGCCGCGTCTTAATAAGCCCGCAAGACTTTGCAATCAGCCGCGCTGCAATAAGCCCGCAAGACTTTGCAATCAGCCATCTTGTTTGCCGGCAGTAGCCTAGGCTCATTAGAAATTCTAGCTATTGATTGTTGATTCGCTTGTTGCGGGAATCTTCTCAACGATGGGAGGCAATGGCTCGAATCTCATCCCCTCAAACCAAAAGAGGGCCTGAAAGGGCAGTCCGCCATACCCCATCACATCCCCTCACCACACCCTGCACACCTGATCTGCCACCTTCACCATCGGCTGGCCCGCTTTGCAGTTGAAGGCCTTCGCGAACTCCGGCATGTTCACCACCACGCCGTTGATGCGATACTTCGCCGGCGAATGAGGATCGGTCGCCACACGCACTCGAATGTCATCCGGACGCTCGTTGGCGCAATCCCACTGCGCGAAGCCGACAAAGAAACGCTGCTCAGGCGTGAGGCCGTCCACCGATTGCAAATTCATGTCTTTGGTTTTTTCCTGCCAGGCTTCGAAGGCCAAAATTTCTCCACCGAGGTCGGCGACGTTTTCGCCCAGCGTCAGCTTGCCGTTGATGTGCTGGTCATCCACCGCAACGTAGGACGAATACTGATCGTCCACGCACTTGGTGCGGGCGTCGAATTTCTCGCGGTCGTCTTTCGTCCACCAATCTTTTAAGTTGCCCTTGGCGTCGAACTGGCTGCCTTCATCGTCAAAGCCGTGCGTGAGTTCGTGACCGATGGTCCCGCCCGTGTTGCCGTAGTTGGGAGCGTCGTCCATCTTGCGGTCGTAAAGCGGCGGCTGCAACACGCCTGCCGGAAAATTAATGTCGTTCATCTGCGGATTGTAGTAAGCATCCACCGTGGCGGCGGAAATGTCCCACTCGCCGTGGTCCACGGGCTGGCCGATTTTGTTGATCTGGCGGTGCAGTTCGAACGAACCGGCGCGTTCCACATTGCCGGCGAAATCGGTTTGCACCAGCTTGATGGAGCTGTAATCGCGCCACTTGTCGGGATAGCCAATCTTGTTGCGAATGCCACCGAGCTTGATGACGGCTTGTTTCTTGGTTTCCGGGCTCATCCAGTCGAGCTGCCCAATGCGCTCACGCATGGCTTCTTCAATGCGGTTGACCATATCGAGCGCGTCGGCTTTAAGTTCGGGCGAGAAAACTTTCTGTACATACGCCTGGCCCAGCGCTTCGCCGAGGTTGTAGTCGGTGTACTGCACGCAACGCCGCCAGCGCGGCTGCTGCTCTTTCGCTCCGCGCAGGTACGCCCGATAGAAACTGAAATTTTCATCCACGAACGGCTGCGAGATAAATGGCGAATACGAATCGGCTACGTGAAAGCGGAAATAGGTCTTCCAGTTGGCGAGCGATTCGCTTGAGAGCGAGTCATTCACCTGCTTATAGAACTTCGGCGCGTCGACGTTCACAGTCTCAAACGCCGGATATTTAGCCTCGCGGTAATAAGCCGCCCAATCGAAGTTCGGTGCCAGCGCTTGGAGGTCGCCCATCTTCATCTTGTTTTTCAGGTTGTAGGGATTGCGCCGCTCCACCGGCGTCCACTGCGACTTTGCAAAGGCGGTTTCCATGCGCATGACCGTCTCGGCATTCGCCTTGGCAACTTCGGGCTTGTCGCCCAACAACTCGAAAACTTTCTGCACATGCTGTACATACTTCTCGCGGATCTCCTTCGACTTGGCGTCTTCTTTGGTGTAGTAATCGCGATTGGGAAGTCCGAGCCCGCCCTGATCGAGGTCAGCGATATACGATTCCGAGTTGTCAGGATCCTGCCCGGAACCAGCGTCAAACAGAATGGTGCGCCCGAACGGCAGCGTATTGTTTGCCGTGAAAGCCGCAAAGTCGTGCACCGACTTCAGATTGGCAATGGCATCGAGTCGCGGCTGAATCGCATTCAGACCACGCTGATTGACCGCGCTCTCGTTCATGCACGCGCCATAGAAGTCGCCAACCTCCTGCATCGCCTGCGTCTGCCCGGCTTTGTTGGCCGCGGCCTCGTCCAAAATTCCGCGGAGGAACATCAGGTTGTCCTGATAGAGCTTTCCATAGACGCTCCACGAGGTCTGGTCCGGCGGAATCGGATTTTTCTTCTGCCATCCGCCGCACGAGTAGGTGTAGAGATCAACGCACGGATCGACAGTTTTATCCATCGAAGTGACGTCCAGACTCGGTGAGTACGGAAGCACGGGAGAGTTAGAAGTTTGGGCAAACGATGACGGAACTGTCAGAATAAAGCAGCAAAAGAAGACGGCGATGAGACGGTTCATATATCCCTCTTTGGACGAATCAGCTGGTGAAAGGTTTGCGACCGCCCATGATACACCGCGCGTGTTCGAAAAATGTAGGGGCAGTGTCCCCACCTGCCTGGTCGAGCGAAGCTCGACGGCTTTGTCCGCAGACGATTTTTCGGAATGACAAGAGACTTGAAGATTTTTCTAAGGCGTCGAGCGCGCTCTCTGCGTCCGCGGAGTGCTGCGAACTTCGGTCTTAGCTGATGCAATCTGCACCAGCGTCCGCTCGCCCACCCGCACAAACTCGAGCTCCCGCGCCGCCAGCAGCGCGTTGACCGCTTCTTTAACCCGCGAGCGGGGGACGAAATTCCCAAAGAAAGTATCCAGTTCGGCCTGGTCCGCGGCTATTACACATCCCAAATATTTTGAAACCAATGCAGTCAGCGCCTCGCTCACACCCAGGTTCATGCCGTCGCGCACCGCATCCGGCGACCAGCGGTATAAAACATCCCACGACGAGCCGTCATTCGCGCTGTAGTCCACCCGCGTGATGCGCAGCCGCGACCACAACTCGACCAGCGCGCCGTCAAGGGCAGGCAAGGAAACGCTGCCACCCAAATCTTCCCGCATCTGCTGTTTGGAGATTGGCCCCTTGCGCCGGATCAGGTCAAAGGTGTCACACGCCAGTTGCGAGTATTCGGAGCGCGGGCCGGCTTTCGGCGCCTGCTTGGGATTGCGCTCACCTACCAGCGCATAAAAATAAGGGAAGACCGACGCCGCCACCAGCAGCGGATTGTTTTCGCCAAACAGATTGGCTTCATAGACGTCGCGCTCGCGCAGCAACCGCACCATCAACTCAGTTGCGTCTTTTGCCCGCTGGTCCGCAAAGGCATGCTGCCAGGTCGGTAGGCGGTCGTCAGCTCCGATCCATGCCCCGAAGAAAGTCGGCGCAAGCAGCGCGGGCTTCTGCGGATACAAAGTGCAAAACCCCACCGACTCGAGAAATGAACGCGCCTCTTCCAGCGTGCGTACGGGCTTCCCGCTGAGCCGCCACTTTTCCTGCCGAAGGTGTTCGAGTTCGAGGTCAGTCATAAAGTCAGCACTTGGCCGTTAGCACTTAGCCACTAGTTTCGAGTGTTTGGCTAATTGCTAAATTCTCTTAAACGCTCTTTGAATGTCCTTCATTGAGTATCGCAGAACCACAGGTCTGCCGTGCGGACACGACATCGGGCATTCCGTCTTCGCCAGCTCCGCCAGCAGCCATTCCATCTTGTTTTGTTCCAGCGGCATGTTGACTTTAATCGCCGCATGGCAAGCAATCGAAGCCGCGATGCGCGCCCGAATCTTCTCCAGATTCAGCGCCTGATCTTCTTTGGAGAATTGTTCGAATAATTCATGCAGCATGTGCTCAACTTGCGCTGCATCTACTCCGGCCGGAGCCACTTTGATCGCCACACTGCGTGTGCCGAACAACTCCGCTTCGAATCCGTTTTGGTTGAGTTCGTCGCAGATTTCTTCAAACACCGCGAGCTGCGCTGGGGTCAGCTCCAGCACTAGCGGCATGAGCAAGCGCTGGCTTTCGACTTTTTGCGCCGAGCGCTGCTTCAGAATTTTTTCAAAGAGCACGCGCTCATGCGCCACGTGCTGGTCGATAATCCACAAACCCTCGGCATTTACCGCGAGAATAAAGGACTCGCGAATTTGGCCCAGAGGCTTGAGCGAAGCCAGCGCCGGAGCGAGTTCGTTCGACGTCTCTGCTTCGTCGTCGTTTGAAATCGGTGGCGCACAACTGTCTTTTTCTGCCGAAGAACGTGCAATCGAGATATCCGGAATTGGCGCGAGCGCTACCGCCGCATTCGCCTCGACCGTGATCGCGTCGTTGCCAAACCCCAGCCGGGCAGTTTCGGGAGGAGTCTCCGGCGGCTGCAATGCGAATCCCGGGGGAGTATTCACCGCCCGCCACGCCGCGATGTCCACCGTCACTCCACGAACGCCGGAGGACAGTCCCGACGACGCTCCCGGCGTCAGGCCGCTCTGACTAAGCGACGCTCCCGCCGTCGGATGCGCCGAAATCTCCGCCATAAACTGCGGCACTGGGCGCGCCTTCATCAACGCCGCCCGCACCGACTCGCGAACGAAATCGTGCACCACGCTTTGCTGCCGGAAACGCACCTCCGTCTTCGATGGATGCACATTTACATCCACCTCGCCCACCGGCAACTCCAGGAACAGAAGGACCACCGGATACACCGTCTGCGGAATGATGTTGCGATAGGCCTCGATGATGGCGTGCATCACTAGCCGGTCGCGAATCAGCCGGCCATTCACAAATACATAAATTGAATTGCGGTTGAGCTTCTGAATCTCCGGCTTGGAAACAAACCCATGGGCCCGCAAATCACCGAACGACTGTGGCGCACTCTCTTCTTCCGGCTCAAGCTCTGCGGCTCTCCGCCAGGGCGGAGGCTGCGGAAGCCCCAATCGTTCCAGCGGCTGCGACGCCGCTAATGGAATCAGTTGATCGAGCACTTCCTTGCCAAATACCTGATACACGCGCTCGCTCGATCCCGCGACCGGTGGCGCAATTAATAAAGCATTCGTGGCTGAGTGCAATTCAAAATGTTTGTCGGGATGCGCTAAAGCGTAATGCGTAACCAGTGACGCGATGTGCGAAAGTTCGGTGGACTCAGCTTTTAGGAATTTTTTCCGCGCTGGAGTATTGAAAAACAAATCGCGGATGGTAATCGACGTTCCCCCTGGCAATCCGGCCTCTTCGACGTTAAAAATTTTGCCGCCGTTGATCTCAACAATCGTTCCCGCATCTTCTTCTGCCGCGCGCGTTTCCAGCCGCAACCGCGAAACCGACGCAATCGAAGGCAGGGCCTCGCCACGAAATCCCAGAGTGGCCACGCTCAACAGGTCTTCGGCGTTTTTCAACTTCGACGTCGCGTGCCGCTCAAATGCCAGCAGCGCGTCGTCGCGCAACATGCCGCAACCGTTGTCGGTGATTTGAATCAGCTTCTTGCCACCCGCCTCCACTTGAACCTTGATGCGGGTCGAACCCGCATCGAGCGAGTTCTCGAGCAGTTCCTTCACTACGGACGCAGGCCGCTCCACCACCTCGCCGGCGGCGATCTTGTTGGCTACAGCTTCCGAAAGTACGTGAATTCGGCCCATGCGTGTGCTTTTGTTGGACGAACATAAGTTTCGCAGATGAACCGGAGAGAAGCAAAACCCGGAGGTAGGATGATAGCTGAGAAACTCTTAAAGTCTTGCCATCCTGAGCGAAGTGGAACTTCCGAGGGACTTGTCGTTCTGAGCGAAGTTGGTTTGCGCAAGGCGCAAGCCAGAGCAGTCGAAGGACCCCGCGCTCCCAATCTTGACGCTGGCCTATCGAGGAATTCTCACGAGGCTCCAAGCAAGAAAAAACGCGGCCCGCAGGCCGCGCTCACACGATTCACAAAGACGAACTACTGCACGCTCGCCCTCACCGCCGTCCCCATCTCATCCCCGCGTAAGTATTTGCCCTTCGCCGCGCGCATCTCCGGCATGGCCGCATCGGGCTTCTCGTAATTATTGTTCGCGTTCCAGAATAAGAACCCCACGCCGCCTTTGTCTTTTGCTGTCAAAACCTGCACTTCAATATATTGCGGCGAATAAGTCTTCGTCCGCCAGGCAAAGGCCTGCAACCACGGCCGAATCACCACGCCACTGCCTTGCGTGATCTTTTCAAACCGCGCCATCGACTCGCCAATAAAATGCTCGGGCGCATCGCCCGGATGCGCAATGCCATCCATGCCAAAAAAGTGCGAAGGATAAATCATCGGCGAAAGTACATCGCAGTACTTCGCCATGCCCACAATGTCCTGCCCGGTGTGCGCAAGATCCACCGGTCGCTGCCACGCCATGATTCCAAACACATCGAGCGAGAGCAGCACGCCCGTGGGATGGATCTCCCCATAAGCCTTTTCGAGGAAGTGCGTAATCACATCCGAGCGGTGCCAGTCGGGATGCGCCGTCTGAAAATAGAAACTCGCATCCGCCTGGTCGCCTTCGGCTGGGAAGCGCACGTAATCAAACTGGACCTCATCTACACCCCCCTCAATCGCCTTTTTCGCCAGCGCGATGTCATAATCCTGCACCTTCGGGTTCGACGTGTCCGTCCAGACGAGTTTGCCGTTCTCCCGCCACGGCTGCCCCGTTTTGCGCGACTTCACCGCCAGCTCAGGATGGTTCTTCACCAGCCGCTCATCGCGGAACATCGCCTCGCGAGCAATCGCATGCATGCCCTGTGAGTGTAAGAAATGCACAAACTTGGGCAGATCGCGAATCGTCACGTTATGCGTACCGGCCAGCGCATTCTCAAAAGGAATGTTGATCGTCCCATCACTGTCTTTGATATCGAAAACCACGGTGTTACCGCCGACTTCGCGCCAGCGCTTGATAATCCGAATGCCGTGATCGCTGCCCGCCATCAATCCCGTCAAATAAATCGCCCGGACTTCAAAATCTTTCGCTACCGGGATCGCTCTCTCCACAATTGGTGCCGGCAAAATTCCCGGCACTAAAACCTGCTGTCCCGCTTTCAAGCCATTACTCGCTTCCGGCAAGTTGTTCGCCTTGCGAATCGCCACTGCCAACTCCGACGAAGTCAAATAAGCCGTCTGCGAAATATAGTGGTGCGCCACCAGGCTGATGCTGTCACCGTGCTTCGCCTCGTAATACGCGCTACCCGCAGGAGCGACCGGTGCAACCAGCACCGGAACTTGTGCAGTCGCAGCATGACCGTCGGTCTTTGACACGGGAATCACATGCGCGGGCTTGGTCGCATCCGCGGCAAAGCTAGTTTGTAAAAAGGCAAATTGAGAAATGAGCAGGCTAAAGGCAAGAGCAGGCAGGCAAGAGCGTCGCAAATTCGTTCTCCAAATCACTGAAAATGGTGATGATTCGGATGGTATCGACGCCTTAATTTCGCTGCCAGTTACCGAGGGTCAACGGCCCACCGCGAAAGCGCGCACGTCGGGCCGGACGCCTCGTGCGCCCCAGCCAACCGAAGCTCGACAACTAAGGCCTTCGCGGAACTCCGCTGGCGAGTGTGTGAAAAAGATTTCTCTTTCCCCTCTGCGGATAGTCGTTGAAATCTCCCATTACCCTCGGTTACTCTCTCTAACTCATTCATTTACCAAGATTCCGTCATTACTCCCGGTTGGTGAGGCGCTTGCACTTACTCATGCCAGGTAGCAGCTAGAAAGGACCCTAAGGCCCGAATCTATCTGGGTCAAAACCTTATGAAGACCGTCGCCAGCTCCGTCCTCGACCCGACTCTCCGCAGTTCCGATGCCCGCGATTTTGAAGGCGCAATTCGCCGCAAAATCGTTGGCCAGGATCCCGCCGTCCAAAAAGTCGTCGAAATCTACCAGATGTTTCTGGCCGGTCTGAATCCTCCGGGACGCCCCGTCGGCAACCTGCTCTTCCTCGGACCGACCGGCTCCGGCAAAACCCGCGTCGTGGAAGCCATGGCCGATTCACTCTTTGGCGACCCGCGCGCCTGCATCAAAATCGATTGCGCCGAGTTCCAGCATTCGCATGAAATCGCGAAATTGATCGGCTCGCCTCCGGGCTACCTCGGTCACCGCGAAACTCATCCTCTGCTCACGCAGGAAGCACTGAACCAGTGGCACACCGAAAAGTTGAAGCTTTCGATTTTATTGTTCGACGAAATCGAGAAAGCTTCTGATTCTCTCTGGCAGCTTCTGCTCGGGATTCTCGATAAAGCCACGCTCACGCTCGGCGACAATCGCCGCGTCGATCTTTCCCAATGCATCATCGTGATGACCTCCAACCTTGGTGCCGTTGAGATGAGCGGCTTGGTCGAAGGTGGACTCGGCTTCAGCCACAAAGTTATGCAGGTCAACGCCTCGTTCGACGACAAAATCGAACGTACCGCCGTGGACGCCGCCCGCCGCAAGTTCTCACCGGAGTTCATGAATCGCATCGACAAGACCGTCGTGTTCAAGACTCTGCGCTCCGAACATCTGCAACAGATTCTAGAAATCGAACTGGGCATGGTGCAACAGCGCGTGCTCATGGCTTCTCCCGCCAATCAGTTCGTCTTCAACTGCACCACCAAAGTAAAGAACTACCTGCTGCACGAAGGCACCGATCCCAAATATGGCGCGCGTCACCTCAAGCGCGCCATCGAGCGCAATCTCGTCTTCCCCTTGGCGAATTTGGTTGCCACAGGGCAAGTCAAGCTGGGCGACTTCATCCGCGTGGACCTCAACGCCGAAGGCGAAATCACCTTCGTCAAGGAAGCCGAGGGAGCCATGGTTCCCGTGCTCATGGAGCGCTACGGCGCTGCCGCTGCCACGCCTACGCTCGCTGCCCGCGCAGCCCGTCCGCTGCCGCGCCGCGAACTTGGAGCCACGCCCGGAGGCGCACCCAACCCCGAGCTGAAATAGCCCGGGTCGCGAAATTCAGTTAAAGCTTTCGATTTTCCGCATGTTGTACCCTCAGGCGCCGCCAACCAGCGGCGCCATTTTTCTTTCATTGAGATTTTTATTGGAGGAATTGTCATCCTGAGAGCCCGCGCTTTTCATCGCGGGCCGAGGGATCTCGCGCGTAGCGACACGGGCCTCGCCACCTTGTCATTCCGACCGAGCCGGAGCCTCAGCGACGGCGAGTGGAGGAACCTGCCGTTCGTGAAAAATCCCTCACCACCTTGTCATTCCGAGCCGTTCGGAGCGCAGCGAGAACGCGCGAGGAATCTGCTTTTTGTAGGCCGAAAGTCTCTATACATTTTTTCGATGTCCAATCTCGCGCGGAAACGCTACGATGTTTACGCCGCGCCACGCGGCAAGCGCGGCTGAGGAGTTGAAAAATTGTGCGAGTAATCAAGCGGATCGTGATTCTGCTCCTGCTGCCAGCCGCCGCCTTTGGCGCTGGCCCTCGCCTGCAAGTACTTCACAATTTCACGGGCGGAGGGGACGGGTCGTCACCGAGTACGGCTTTGGTTGCTGACTCATCAGGAAATCTTTACGGCACGACTGGCGAAGGCGGATCGACTAACGGTTGCTTTGGTGGTATTGGTTGTGGAGTGGTATTCGAATTGTCCCCACCCAAACGAATCGGTGGTTCTTGGAAGGAAACTATTCTTTATCGCTTTACCGGAGGCTCTGACGGGGCAGGTCCACACTCAAGCTTGGTTTTTGACACTGCGGGTAACCTTTACGGAACTACTACACTTGGTGGAGATTTGGGAAATCAGCTGTGTGCTGGTTTTTACAACAGCGGTTGCGGCGTAGTCTTTGAGTTGTCCCCTCAGGGCGACGGCTGGAGTGAGACAACCTTGTATACGTTCGAAGGCGCCGGCGATGGTGCTTTCCCATTAGGTAGTCTGGTATTTGATCTGTCCGGCAATCTATATGGCACGGCAAGCTTGGGCGGTGGTGGCGGGGAATGCATTACGGGCGAACTATTGGGCTGTGGAACAATTTTTGAATTGTCGCCGAACGGTTCAGGAGTTTGGACGGAAGCTACGATTTATCAATTTCAAGGGCTGCCCGATGGCGCCATACCTAAGGCTGGCATGGTGTTAGACCGAAGGGGAAACCTATACGGAACAACGGTCGCTGGCGGGGCCCAGGGTTACGGAACTGTCTTTGAATTGAGCCCTCCACTGCAACAGGGAGGCACCTGGGATGAGGGTGCTATATACAGTTTTCCTGCCAGCACGCCTGAACCCCCCGGCGTGATGCTGGATTCTCAGGGAAATTTATACGGAACATCTGATAGCGGATCTGGGTCGGTGTTTGAACTCACGCCGTCGGCGGGGGCCTGGATCGAAAATACTATCTATTCATTCAAAGGACAAAAAAATGCAGGGCCCACGGCACTCGTTATGGACAAGTCGGGCAATCTTTACGGGGCCTTGGGAGGACCTCAGTGCGGTGCCTTATATCGTCTCGAAAATGAAAATGATTTATGGAGCGAGGAACAACTTGACTTTGTCAAAGGAAACGAGGGGCCTTGCGGACCGGGAGGGGCGTTGATATTCGGGAAATCGGAAGCGTTGTACGGTACAAGTGTACGCGGTGGAACGTGCAGCGGTTATGGTTGTGGCACGGTTTTCGGAATTCTCCCGTGAAGCTTCCCCGGCGATCCTTTAACGCGATTCAGCTAGAATAGCTGTGTCGTCCATGTCCTCTCGCTTCATCTCGCTGGCTCTTGCCGCCGTCCTTACGCTCCCTGCCTTCGCCCGCGTCCAGCCGACCACCGGATTCGATCTCTACTCCCGCGACGATGAACTTCAGGTCGGCAAAGAGGCTGTCCTCGAAATGAACCGCGGATTGCCGCTTCTGCCCGATTCTTCTCCGGTCTCGCGCTACGTCAGCGATCTCGGCAAAAAGCTCGCTGCTCACGCTCCAGGCGAGCCCTGGCCCTACGCCTTTCACGTCGTGAACCAGAAAGAAATCAACGCCTTCGCCCTGCCCGGCGGCACCGTTTATATCAACCTCGGAACCATTCAAGCCGCAGACAATGAAGCAGAACTTGCCGGCGTCCTTGCCCACGAAATCGCGCACGTGGTGCAGCGCCACGGGACGCGCGCCGCGAGCAAGCAGATGGCTGCTGAAGTCCCGCTCGCGCTCCTCGCGGGAATGTTGGGCAAAAGCACGGCCGCGCAAGCCGCCGCTTTCGGCATCTCGTTCGGCGTCGGCTCTTACTTTCTAAAAAATTCGCGTCAATCCGAATCCGAGGCGGATCTTCTCGGCGCCGATATCATGTATGACGCCGGCTATGATCCCCACGCCCTCGCGGAGTTCTTTACCAAGCTGCAAGACGAAGCCGGAGGTCGTGGCAGCGAGCTCGATCAGTTCTTCAGCGACCATCCTGATCCCGGCAACCGCGTCGAAGCTGTCAACCAAGAAGCCGCCACACTCGCCTCGAAAGTCTATGTACTGAATAGCCCGGAATTTCTCTCCATCAAGCAAACTGTCTCTGGTATGAAGCCCATGACCGCCGAGCAGATTGCCGCCTGGCAGAAAAAGCACGCGCGCGCCGAATAGTCCGCTTCAAACTGAAGATCAAAAGTCCCAGCGCTTCGATTGACTGCTCTTTCCTTATCTGCCATTCTCGCAATCGCTGAACTTTAGCGGAATTTGGGCTAGCGGATCGATTCTCAATGAGTAAATGGACGAAAACCCGCCGCGATCCCGGACGAACTTACGAGGATGAAGAGGCAAAAAAACAGCTTAAGGCTGTCATGCAGCGCATCCGCGAGTTGGTGGCAATTGGCCCGGAGTGCGAACCGGAATTCGTTCAGATTCTGAAAAGACTAGAGCCCGAGATGGATAAAGGGAAATTACAAGAGCGGGTTATGCTGTTTCGCGCCGCCGTGAGGGACGAGCAGCAACGGCGCGGTCGATAATGCGGTTTATGTCTTTACTCGCCTCCCGCATTTCTTCCGCCGTCATTCGCTTCGAGGCCGAATCCACCAACTCGTCCACGCTGCCGAGCAGGTCATCGAGGGCGTCCGGTTTGTCCTTTGCATTCGGCATGCAATCCAGTTTACTCGCCAGCATACCTTTTTGCATTATGACCAAAGTTCCGGCTGGTTTGGTCATTCGTCACATCCTGTGGAAAACCCGCTGTGGAAAACTCTGTCAAGTAGAAGGGAAGGCGAAATGCGGTGGATCTCATTCAAAATGCGGACGATATAAACTTCCAAATCGTGTCCGGTTTACCCCCTCCAATATGCTAGGCTTGAAGTAGATAGAAAATAAAAGCGCGGCCACAAGCCGCGCTTTTTTATTGAATTGCCTGCATCGCTAAAGAGTTATCCGCCAGCTTTTAGTTCGAGCAACACCTGGCGCGCAATTTCTTTCAGGGTCTCAAAGACGCCCGGGCCCTGGAAGGCGACTGCTTCAATGACGGCTTCGTTCTTGCGGCGAAGTTCTTTTTCGAGTGTGGCGACGGGCAGCACGTTGGGCAGGTCGCGTTTGTTTAACTGCAAAACGTAGGGAATCTTTTTGAAATCGTAGCCGTGTTCTTTCAAATTCGAATCGAGGTTGTCGAGCGCCTCGATGTTGGCGTCCATACGGGCTTCTTGGGAGTCGGCCACGAAAACGATGCCGTCCACGCCGCGCAGAATCAGTTTGCGGCTGGCGTCATAAAAGACCTGGCCGGGAACGGTGTAGAGGTGAATGCGGGTCTTAAAGCCGCGGACCGAGCCGAGATCGAGCGGTAGGAAGTCGAAAAACAGGGTTCGCTCGGTCTCCGTGGCCAGCGAAATCATTTTGCCTTTTTGCTGTTCGGCGGTTTTCTGGTAAATATGTTGCAGATTGGTGGTCTTGCCGCCCAGCCCGGCGCCGTAATAGACAATTTTGCAATTGATTTCGCGGGCAGCAAAGTTGATGAAACTCAAGACTTTCCCTCAAATCATGCGGTGTATGCGTACGGCAAAGCGCAGCCATCGCCCATAGAATGACGTTTATCGGGTACTGCTGGTTTTATATCATAGCGTTAGGGTTAGAGGCAGGTTACCCAGGTTACTAGCCACGGACCTTACCGGCTAAAGGTCGGCCATCGCAACGGATTGTCGATTTCGCTTTTCTTTTGTCGCCTTGAGTCAAATTGGCTACGGTTTTGTGAATCCAATCGACAATTGCGACAATCTATTTCGCAATAACCTGTTACCGGCGCTACAGAAACGCCGTCTAAATAACTCAAAGCAAAGCTAAGTTCTTTGTTTTGTTAGGGAGCAAGATCAAGATTATGTTGAAACGAATGTTGTTTATGCTCGCCGTTGTGGTCTTGGTGCTGGGTGGCTTGGGATTTGTAAAATTCCGCCAGATTAAAACGGCGATCGCCATGGGTGCGAGTTTCCAGCCGCCGCCGACCGCAGTCACTACCACCATCGCGAAGCAGGAAACTTGGCCGCCGACGTTGAGCGTCATCGGCACAGTCGCTGCGATCCATGGTGTAACCGTGAGCGCTGACTTGCCGGGTACGGTGGATAAGATTCATTTCGAGTCTGGCCAGTGGGTGCACGAAGGTGACATCCTCGTCGAGCTGGATACGCGGCAAGAGCGGGCGCAACTGGCTGAAATGGAAGCACAGAGCGAGCTGGCGAAAATCACGTACGGCCGTACCGAGCAATTGGTCCAGCAGGGCGTCCTCGCCAAGACCGAGTTCGATAATGCGAATTCGCAACAGAAAGTAACAGAAGGCCAGGTCGCTGAGATCAAAGCGACGATCGCGCGCAAGACTATTCGCGCGCCGTTTTCTGGAGTGCTCGGCATCCGGCAAGTCAATCTTGGTCAATACCTTGCCGCTGGAGGCGCGATCGTTTCGCTGCAATCGTTAAATCCGATTTATGTGAATTTCGGCGTGCCGCAGGGAACGACGGGCAAGCTGCAAAGCGGCCGCACGGTGAATATAACGACGGATGATTTGCCGGGGGTTCGATTTGACGGCAAGATTAACGCCCTGGACTCGGTGATAGACGAGTCCACGCGCAATATCCAGATACAGGCGACGATCCCCAACGCTCAAAACCGCCTGCGTCCGGGCATGTTCGTTAAGGTTTCGCTCCCGCTCGGTGCGAGCCAACGAGTGATTGCGTTGCCAGCATCAGCGATTAACTATGCGCCTTACGGGGATTCGGTTTACATCGTTACCGACATGAAAGACCCGAAGGGAAATACGTACCGTGGCGTGCGGCAGCAAGTCATCAAGCTGCAAGGTGCTCGCGGGGATCAAGTCGGAGTGATTTCCGGCGTCAATCCTGGGGATGAAATCGTCACTTCCGGCGTGTTCCGCCTGCGTAACGGTGCCGCCGTCGTGATTAACAACAAGATTCAGCCGGAAAATAACCCAGCTCCAAAGCCTGAGGATAGTTAGGCCATGAAGTTTACTGATTTATTTGTCAAACGTCCGGTCCTCGCGATCGTTGTCAACCTGGTCATTCTGATCGCTGGAATTGAAGCCATTCGCTCATTGAGTGTGCGCCAATATCCGCGCAGCGATATTGCGATCATCCAGGTTTCGACTGTGTATGTGGGCGCCAGCGCCGACCTGGTGCGCGGTTTTATTACCACTCCAATTGAGCGCGTGATTGCCAGCGCCGATGGCATCGATTACATGGAGTCCACGAGCGCGCAGGGACTCAGCACAATTACGGTGCACCTGAAGATTAATTACGACACTACTGCGGCGTTGACGCAAATCCAGGCGAAAGTGCAGCAGGTTCGCAACGACCTTCCGCCGGAAGCGCAGATTCCCGTCATCGATTTGGAAACTGCGGACCAGCAGTTCGCCGCGATGTACCTCGGATTTTCTTCGGCTGATCTCGACCAAAACCAGATCACCGATTACCTGACGCGCGTGGTTCAGCCTAAACTGAGCGCCATCAGCGGCGTGCAGCGTGCCGACATTTTAGGCGATCGCACTTTCGCCATGCGCATCTGGCTGAAACCTGACCAGATGGCGGCACGCGGAGTTTCACCTTCCGACGTGCGTACGGCGTTGGCGAATAACAACTATCTTTCCGCTCTAGGCGCGACCAAGGGCACGATGGTTTCGGTAAACCTGATCGCGAATACCGACCTGCGCTCCGCCGACGACTTTAAGCAGATGGTGATCAAGCAGGACAAAGGAGTTGTTGTCCGCTTGGGCGAAATTGCGGATGTTGTATTGGGCGCTGAAAACTACGATTCCGACGTTCGCTTCAACAACGAGAACGCGACTTTCATGGGTATCTGGGTGCTTCCCAATGCCAACTCGCTGGATGTAATCAAGGCCGTGCGCGCGGAGATCCCGGCGATTCGTGATCAGCTGCCCACGGGCATGAAGGTCGGCGTCCCTTACGATTCGACTGCGTACATTCAAGACGCGATCAATGAAGTGCTGCACACGCTGACTGAGACATTGTTGATCGTCGTGGTCGTGATCTTCCTGTTCCTGGGATCGTTCCGGTCGGTGCTGATTCCGATCGTGGCCATCCCGGTTTCGCTCATCGGCGCGGTGTTCCTGATGTTGCTGGCGGGTTTCACGATTAACCTGCTCACGCTGCTGGCGATTGTGCTGTCGGTCGGCCTGGTGGTGGACGATGCGATCGTGATGGTCGAAAACGTCGAGCGGCATTTGGAGATGGGAAAGTCGCCGTTCATAGCGGCGAGAGATGCTGCGCGCGAACTGGTCGGGCCAATCATCGCCATGACCATCACCCTGGCGGCGGTGTACGCGCCCATCGGAATTCAGGGCGGATTGACGGGCGCGTTGTTCCGCGAGTTTGCCTTCACGCTGGCTGGAGCCGTGATTGTTTCGGGCATCGTGGCGTTGACGCTGTCACCGATGATGGGTTCGAAGCTTCTGCGCGCGGGCGACTCAAACAAGGGTTTTGCGGGGATCGTAAACCGGCAGTTTGAACGCGTTCGACGGCTTTATACGCGTACGTTGACGGGCACCCTGAAGTATCGGCCGGTGGTGCTAACGCTTTGGATTCTGGTTGCCGTGCTCATGGTGCCGTTCTATATGTTCTCGCAACACGAGCTCGCGCCTCAAGAAGACCAAGGCGTGGTCTTTGGCGTGATCCAGTCGTCCGCAAATTCAACGCTCGACCAGACGGATCTGTTCACGAAAGAGATTTATGACGTCTATCACTCGTTTCCGGAAAGCGAAAGCATTTTCCAGATCATGAGCCCGGGCGGCGGGTTTGGCGGCATGGTGACGAAACCATGGAGCCAGCGCAAGAAGACCGCTCAGCAGTTGTTGGTCGAATCTGCCGGACCGCTATCGAAGATCGCCGGGATTCGCGTAATTCCATTGACGCCGCCACCACTGCCCGGCGGCGGCAACTTCCCGGTGGACTTTGTAATCAACTCGGCGGCCGAACCGCAGCAGGTCAGCGAATTTGCCAACCAGTTGGTGGGGAAGGCGATGGCCAGCGGCATGTTCATCTTCGCCGACGTGGACGTGAAGTTTGACCAGCCGCAGACCGAAGTAGTTTTTGATCGCGATAAACTTCGCTCGCAAGGCGTGGATTTGAGTGAGGCGGGTGCGGATCTTTCGACAATGCTGGGCGGAAACTATGTGAACCGGTTTAGCATTCAAGGCCGAAGCTACAAAGTGATTCCGCAGGTCAAACGCGAAGATCGGTTGACGCCTGACCAGCTTTCGCAGATTTACGTGAAAGGCTCGAGCAACCAACTCGTACCGCTTTCGACTTTCGCGTCACTCAATACGACCACGGAACCGCGTTCGCTGAATAAATTTCAGCAGTTGAACGCGGTGCGGGTGCAGGGTGTAATTCCGCCGAATGTGCCGCTGGACAAGGCGCTGACCTTTCTTGAAGACCAGGCCAAAGCAATCCTGCCGCAGGGATTCACCATTGACTACGCGGGTGAGTCGCGCCAGCTGCGCGTGGAAGGCAGCAAATTTCTGGGAACCTTCCTGCTGTCTGCCATTCTGATTTATCTGGTGCTGGCGGCTCAGTTTGAGAGCTTCCGCGATCCGTTCATCATTCTTGCTGGGTCGGTTCCGTTGGCGCTGTCAGGCGCGCTGTTGTTCTCTTTCCTCGGCTTCACCACATTGAATATATACAGTCAAGTCGGTCTGATTACGCTGGTGGGACTGATTTCGAAAAACGGAATTCTGATCGTGGAATTCTCCAACCAACTGCAAGAGGCGGGGAAGACGAAGCTTGAGGCGATCATCGAAGGCGCGACCACGCGATTGCGCCCCATTCTGATGACGACGGCTGCTACGGTCTTTGGGCATTTCCCGCTAGTCTTCGCGACGGGACCTGGCGCCGGAGCGAGGAACAGCATCGGCATTATGCTGGTCAGCGGCATGATCATCGGGACGGTATTCACGTTGTTCGTCGTGCCTTCGATTTACATGCTGGTGGCGAAGACGCACTCCCATGTTGAGTTTGAGGAAGAAGAGAAGACGAGCTTACACGAGCCGGTTGGAGCGACGGTCTAGAGTATTGCCGGTGCTTTGCGTCCGCGTGGTTGATCAGGAACCCTTGAACCACAAATGGCACGAAAGAACACGAGGAGAAGCTACGCCCGTGCCTTAGCGGGTCATCAAGTATTCGACTTCCCGCTCGATTTCACCGATGGCGATGGGCGCTGCGTGGGCCTGCTTCAATTGTTCGTTGAGCTGGGGCAGGCGGTTGGCCTTGATTTCATTCCATTCTGCCAGGCGCAACTTCAGAGCGCGGTCAGCTTCTTCGAATACAGTCTGACCTTGAGAGGGAGCGGTGCGGCTGGAGCTTTCGACGACCGACAATGCCGAAGTAAGGCCGGAGTTGGCGGTTTGGAGTCCCATGGTGTCACCCCAAGGCGTCCCTGGGGCTAACAACGTGTTCTTAATTGCATCCTGCATCTTCGTGAGATTCGCTTTGAGGTCAGAATTGTTTTCGAGTTTCTGCCCGGCATCGTTGAGTTGCTTCTGCACAGAGTTCATTTCCGCGATGGCCTGACGGCTGCGCAGGGTCTCCGCGTAGATTTCCCGGCCCAGGTCATATTGCCGGGCTAAATCGTCCGGCGTGGCTATAGAGCGTGGGTCCATGATGATTTTGATTTCTGCGCTGGACGTTTTTCCGCCGGCCACAAGCTTGAGCTGATACGCTCCGGGAACGATGCGAGGGCCATGCGGCGCACCGAAGTCGTCGCTCATGGAATCTTCATCGGCATCTGCGCCGGAGCTGCCTGAGGCGAGGTCCCAGACGAAACGGTGCAGGCCGGGAGCGGTTTCGAGCACTTGAGGCTCGGGAAACCAACGATCGGCAATGGGCATGGGCACTTTTTTGAGCGGCTTGCTCTCGTCCGAAGAGAAGTGCCGCAGCATATTTCCCTTGGAATCGAAAATCTGCAAGTCCACCCGCTTTGCCGCCTCCGGCAAATAGTAATCAATGATGGCGCCGTTGGGAGGATTTTTGGCCTGCGGTTCATCTGGCGGCAACGGGGTTTCAAGAAAAGCATCGTGATCTACGCGCACGGCGGTTGCCGGCGAGTAGAGCATGGCTTTCTTGGCGTTGGCGGCTTCGCTCGTCTGGCGCAATGGGGAGATGTCGTCGAGAATCCAGAAGGAGCGGCCATGCGTGGCGATGACGAGATCGTCGTCGTGGATAACGAGGTCCTGGACTGAAGTTGCGGGAAGGTTCAGTTGCAGGGATTGCCAGTGATCGCCGTCATCAAAAGACGCATACATTCCAACTTCGGTTCCGGCGAAGAGCAGGTTCTTGCTTGTGGGATCTTCGCGAATCACGCGCGCGAAAGAAGGAGCGCTGATGCCGTTCGCGATTGACTGCCAGGTCGCGCCGTAGTCGCGAGTGCGGTAAAGATAGGGCTGCCGGTCGTCCATGCGATGGCGGTCGATGGCGGCGTAGGCTTCGGCGGGGTCAAAGTGCGAAGCTTCGATCCAGGAAATCCGGCTCCAGATGGGTAAGCCCTTGGGTGTGACGTCGTTCCAAGTTTTTCCGCCGTCGCGAGTGAGATGGATGAAGCCTGTGTCGCTGCCTGCCCAGATTAGGTTGCCCTCGAGGTTCGAGGGCGCAATGGTGTTAACCAGGCCGTATCCGCCGGAAATTGTGTTGTCGTTAGTTGGCGGAGGCGGCGTGGCAGGTGTTTGGTCAGCCTGCGGAGATGCGCCGGTGAGATCCGGACTGATGGTTTCCCAGTGCAAGCCGCCGTCAGTGGTCTTCATTACGAACTGCGTTCCGAGATAGAGCGTCTTTTTGTCGTACGGCGAGAACAACAGCACGGGGTTCCAGCCGGCGCGGTATTTGCGGGCATTGATTTCGCTTCCCCAGGCGAAAACGGGCCAGGGACTGACGTTTTGGCTCAACGAAGTTCGCAAATCAAAACGCGACACAGAGCCAAAAGCTCCGGTCGAATAAAGGATGTTGGGATCGTTAGGATCGGGCGCGATGTATCCGCTTTCGCTGCCGCCCGGCGAAAAAGTATTACGCACGGAAATCTGGCCATAGTCGGTGCGACTCATGACGGCGATGCCGCCGCTATCCTGCTGTGGGCCATAGACGGCGTAGGGGAAACGGTTGTCGGTGATGACGTGGTAAATCTGCGCTGTGGGCTGGTTGTACCAAGTGCTCCAAGTCTCGCCGTGATTCACACTAATGGTTGTGCCCTGATCGGTGCCGAGAATCATGCGAGTGGAATCTTGAGGATCGACCCAGAGCTGGTGATAATCATCGCCACCGGGCGCGCCGCGAACGATGGTAATCGTCTTGCCGCCGTCGTCAGAACGATAGAGCGCGACATTGGGCATATAGATGACGTCGGGATGATTGGGGTCGATGGTGATGTCGCAGAAGTACCAGGCGCGGCCGGTGAGACGTGAGTCGGAGTTTTCAAGCGTCCAAGTGTTGCCGCCGTCGTCGGAGCGGTAGAGGCCGGGCTTCTTTGCATCGACGAGCACATAGATGCGCTGGCCATCGCGCGAGAGGGTGACACCAGAGCGGCCCCAATCGCCGTCGGGTAAGCCGGAGCCGGTTAGCTGAGTCCAGGTTTGGCCTGCGTCCGTGGAGCGATAGAGTCCGCCACCGGGGCCGGCGAGT
>JBEKTR010000012.1:0-28896 GCA_049515835.1 Terriglobales bacterium | reverse complement strand
ACCGAGAAAGAAATCGCTGCCGTTGTCGAGTTTTGGCGCTCGCAAGGCACGGCAGAGTATCAGCAGCAATTTCTTGAGGTACCCAAGGAAGAACGGGATAACAATGGACCCGGAGCATCTGGCGATGCTGAATCAGAACATGACCCTCTCTTCGAAGATGCGGTGCGATTGGTGCTCGAATTTGGCAAGGCCTCCACTTCCCTCTTGCAGCGCCGCCTGCGCATCGGATATGGCCGGGCTGCGCATTTAATCGACTTAATGGAGCGTGACGGTATCGTAGGACCTGCCGACGGCCCCAAGCCCCGCGAACTATTAAAACGCCCTGACTGGCTCAACGAAGTCGAAGAATCGATGCGGTAAGCCGCTGCGCGCAGCCTCCAATCGCAATACAATTTCGAAGACATCCAACCAAAACGACTGTTAATGGCTTCCAACTGGGTGTGAACACTTATAAGACCGCGGCTTTTATGGCTTTGACTCTCCTGCTGCCCTCCTATGCAGCTGCCCAGGATGCATCCATATCCAACGGAGCGTCAACACAAATTGTTGTAACTGCGGAAATCAAACATGGGTCAACTGTGCCGGTTATTGAACGCGATGAGGTATTTGTATATGAGGGCAAAGACCGTGATCAGGTCACAGGCTGGCTACCCGCGACGGCAGAGCGTGCTGCACTCGAATTGTACGTCCTAATCGATGATGGAGCAGGCATCAGCACGGGAGCGCAATTGGAGAACCTCCGCCAATATGTTCAATCTCAGCCTGCCACCATGTCCGTTGGAGTCGCGTACATGCAAAACGGATCAGCCCGCGTGGCACAGAGCCCTACGCCGGACCATGCATTGGCGGGCAAAGCGCTACGCCTGCCGCTGGGTATGCCCGGAATCGATGCCAGCCCGTATATGTCCCTCAGCGATCTGATTAAACATTGGCCGCAAAGCAATGCCCGCCATGCTGTCCTGTTGATCACAGACGGTATTGACCACGTCTATGACGGCGAGGGCATGGATAATCCTTATGTGGACCAAGCCGTCAGTCAGGCGCAGCGCGCTGGAGTGATGGTTTATGCGATCTACAGCCCTGGCGCAGGGCATTACGATCACACGTACTGGCGGACTTCGTGGGGGCAGATGTATCTCTCTCAATTAAGCGACCAAACCGGGGGTGAGGCGTATTACATCGGGTTCACGGGCGCGCCAGTGACATTCAAGCCATACTTGGAAGACATGGATAGCCGTTTCGGCCGTCAGTATCTACTTACATTCATTCCAAAGCTGCAAAAAAAGGCGGGCATGCAGCGCATACGATTGGGGACAGAAGTGCCTGATGTGGAGTTGGTGGGACCGGCGAGCGTTTTTGTTCCTGCTAAAGAGTAAGTTCCAGTCCGAGCCAGCCGCTTTGAACGGGACAATAAAAAAAGAGAGTCGATGTGAATCGACTCTCTTTTTGTTTCTGTGACGGGACGTTTAAATCAAGCCGTAGACTGCGCCGGTCGTGCTGTCAAACACCACAATGGAGCCGCCGGTAGTCACGCCTGTGTAAGCTCCAGTCGCGTCGTAAAACGTCAGGAACGTTGCTGCCGTTCCGTTTACCGTACCGGTTACCGTTGAAGAATTGCCAACGGCGGTGCCAGAGAGCGTAACGTTAGGCGTGCCCGTCACGGTGACGGCATAGCTATTATTCTCGGAAAAGTTCATGGTTACCGAACCATAAGGAGCGCTCAATATCCCTCCGAAGCCGCCAGAGAGAGCGGACGTCGCCTTGCCGGTCAGTACGCCAGCATCTCCCACGCATGCCCCTGAGCCCCCACCTGTGTAAGTACCGCTGATCGTACCGTCCACGGAATCCACGAAAGCGGTCGCGTTATAAACGATTCCGCCGACATTGAAAGTGAAAACGACTTGAGTTGCTTTTCCGTCGGATGCGACCGAATTACCCGTTACCGTATTGATTCCGGGGCTAGTTTGTCCGCACGCCCCATTCAAGGCGAAAGTCTTGTTCATCTCGTTCCAGGCAATTGCCTGCACTTGAGATCCGCTGGCAGAGAGCGCATTGCCGTTCTGGGTCAGAATCGTCTCAACGAGAACGACATTGCCAACCGGCGGGTCGCTGGTGCTGGGGGCGGGATATACGGCCGAAGTCAACGTAAGCTCCCATGCACCCGCAAAGTCATTCTGTGGCGCGTTCGGCGGATTGTTTACAGACCCGCTGCCATTACCACCGCTACCGCAGCCAATCGTTAGAGCTATCGCTAGTGCCAGTCCCAAAGTGAACCATTTCCCGGTCTTCATACGCAGATCTCCTAATTCCGATGATCGTGACATACAGGGCGTAACTCGGCCAAGTTACTGTCGTACTCGCCCTTTCGCATTAGAAGTGGGTCAGGAATCCCGGTCTGAGGCGATAAATGGTAATCGGCGTGGTTGCCGATCTGGACCGGGCCGCCACGGGGCGGCTTTTATTGGTTTAACCAATTCATGAATCGATCTTTAATGGTGAGAAAGCTCTCTGGGAGCCAGCTCTTGTAAGACAACATGATGTCAGAACGCACAGTCTTCGCAGTGCGCGGAGATATTCGGTTACTGAATACTAAATAGTAAATTCCGGCCTCGCTAGGAAGTTGCACTCTAACAGTGCCTTGCTCACGTTGGCCGCTTTCGTATTCCGAACCGGCGGAAAATCCATTATGCCAGACCGTGAACGCGGCTTCGTTCAATACATACACTTCGATCAATCTATCGGGCGGAGTGAACCTGCGCCGGTTATCCTGTGCCGGCACAGTCGATACCGCGAATTCGCCCCTCACAACCACATTCGACACGCCGGCCGGTATGACGAACTTATGCGACGAAAATCCGCCCGCAGGCAAGGATAAGACGGAGTCGCCAAGAGCGAGTTGTTCCGAAGAACCGACACCATCCCGTATCTGCTGCATGATTTCGCTATCCTGGAAAACTACAGCCGCAGCCACAAAAGCTAACAGTGTGCTCACTGCAGCGGCCATAAAAATGACAGTTTTACTCCACCTCCTGGATTTTTCTGGAGCAGTCCTCGACACAATCGGCCCGTTTGTAGAAGTGCCGCAACTAGTGCAGAACTGCGAGCCGTCCGGTAGGACTTGATTGCACTCCTCACAAAGCAAGGCACATCTCCATCGATTAAATTTTTCTAGATGTTAGCATGAGACTCACATCGCTCTGTAAAGCTCGTTTATGTCCGACAAGCGATTGAGTGGGGAAATCGCTTATGAAAGTGGCTACTGAATACTTGAAGCTTCACACGAAGACGCGCCGCGCCTACGTTCATCTCACACCGCAAGTGGAAGAAATTGTTCGTAAAAGCGGAGTAAGGGAAGGGATGGTCCTCGTCTCTGCGATGCACATCACTGCCGGAGTATATGTAAACGACAACGAATCAGGCCTCATCGAAGATATCGATCAATGGCTAGAGGATCTAGCGCCTGCGAACCCCGACTACAAACACCACCAGACGGGTGAAGACAACGGCGATTCTCACTTGAAAGCTTTGCTAATTCACCACGAAGTGATCGTCCCCATTACCGCAGGCAAACTCGATCTCGGACGATGGCAGCGGATATTCTATGCTGAATTTGATGGGCAACGCGAGAAACGTGTCATCGTGAAAGTTATGGGAGAGTAACCAGAATACAAGAGACCCGGCTTCGTTTCCTTAAAACGCCTTGCGCCATTCTTTCCAGTCCTGTGTGATCGCCTTTATCATTGCTTCTGCACCCGCGAGCAACCAACCTGCCTTGACTCGTTTCAAGTGTCGAAGAATTTGGTTACGCGCACCTCGCGTTCCCAAATGGATATTCGCTGTCTCGTACGCCATTGCGGAAAGCAACTTCAGTTCATCGCGTTCTTTCGGTAGGACTGCAAGCTCAATGCGTGAGCAATACGGGGCAAGGCGCCGGACCAGCCATCGTTTGTGAATTCGAACAAATGGATCTGGACAACGAACGGCGTGATCCATGACGGACTCATAGCTCAATCGTTTCGGACCGCTCTTGCCCTCAGCCCAATAGACCGCGGAAGGCCCGAGCGCTTTTGCCTCTCGGGCGATCTGACCACCCCGCCAATAGGCGACCGCAACATACCGTGGATGACCAAGGCTGCCCGCGCCAGCAACTCGTTTCACCACATGCCACTCGAAGTCGTGCTCGGGCAATAATGTGCGTAACGCTTTTTTCGCGCCTGCCGGGATTGTACCCTTGATCTTTTTAAGCCCGTCCATTTTCTGCCAGAAATGCTCTGGGTCGCGCAGTTCGCTAGTCGCGATATCCCGCAGCCATTTATTCTGTTCCGCCAAGACGAAGGGGCGGCCTCCACTCTGCATCGCCTCACGATACTGGAAAAGCATTATTTCGCAAGCTTCCCCTAATTTAAGCGAGAGCTGCCCCTCTTTGGACGCCGCGATGGAACTCGCGGCCAGGCGCACTAAATCAAGCGTGTACGGCAACACCGCCGCTTCATCAAAGTCGTTTACGCCCCAGACTAGGCGGCCCTCGGAATCGCGCCACGTGCCGAAATTTTCGACGTGAAGATCGCCGACCGCCAGAATGCGTGGGGCGTTGTTTAACTTAGGGCAAACATTTGGCCAGAGCTGCATCCATCGATAAAAAGTTGCCCGAAAGAACGGAAAAAGCCCCTCGGACATGAGCTGATGTTTTAAACGCAAATCCTCGCGATCAAGATCTACGCGTTCTCCGATCCACTTCTCGTAGCGTCGCGTCGCTTTGACGATGCCCATCACCATAAGTTCGTCAACTCATCGCTTCTGGTTGCTCTTTGTGCAACCGGCGTCGGGACGTAGATCGGAGGTAAGCCATGTAGAGAATAACCGCCACACTGACCAGAAGGAGGGTTCCGTGAAGCAGGTTTGGCTTTTCGTGAATCGCGTAAATCTCAAAAGGTAAATAGATCATCCCGGAAATCAGGGCAAACCATTCCGCCCAGATTCGGGCACGCCAGAGCCCATATGCCTCGACGAAGCGGAGCGTCGCATAGAGAAAGGAAAATGCGGCCACAGTCCACAGCTGGGAATCTGTCAGCCTGTCTGCCCAATCGAGCACCAATTGCGAAAAACGCCAATCCGGGTTGACGTGAAGCATTCGGAGAAAGTTATTGGCAATATCCCAGGGATCTTTGTGAATGAGAAATAGGACACTACAGCCTCCGATGAAGACAGCGAGACCCTTTACCAGTTCAAGGGAGGCAACCGCGCGCAGAACCTGGGCGTGCCTGCCGTGTTCGGAAGCAGCATAACTTTCGCCACGTCCCATGCTCACGCCCATGCCTTATTATCTCCCAGCTTGGAGCGCGAGTTGTTGTGCCGGAGTGAAAATTCTTGCCCGAATCAACATGGCGCTGACTAAAGACGTGATCGCAGAAGCGGTAAAGATCATCGCCAGTACGACGAATTGATAAATCGAAGCGTAAAGAGGACGCGCCCCCGAAAGCAACATGCCCGCCATAAGACCGGGAATCCAAACGATCCCCAGCGATCGCATGGAATCGAGTGCCGGAATCAAACTTGCCTCAAACGAGGCTTGCACATAGGGGGCGACACTGGCTTGCGGTTCCGCGCCAAGAGCCAAGGCAGTCTCGATTTCGCCAATGTGCCCCAACACTTCCGAACGGAATCGGTTGAGCGCCAAACTGTTTGTGTTCATGGCATTTGCGATCACCATGCTGCCGACAGGAACTAAAGAAGTAATCGCCGTTTCGATTACTCCCAGCCAAGTCATCACGGCGATTACGAATCCCGCTCCGCAGGCAATCGCCCACGTTGAGATCGCGAATGCCCCCGGCACGCCCTTCGCGCGCCGCCCTGAAATTTGCCCGGCAGCAGCCATCATGGCCGCAAGAACAACTCCTCCGATCCAGCTTGGCGCATGCAACAACAAAACCAGAATTGAGCCGACGGTTACAATCTGCACGATGCCGCGCAGCATCGCGATCGAAGTTTCACTTACGAGATGAATGCCGCGACTTCGCGCCAGCAAAACAACTATCAGAGCTGTAAACCCCGTCGCCAGAGCCTGCGCGAATCCCAGTTGCAGTTGGCCTGTGAACCAATGCTTAAGCATGTAAGACCTCGGCTGTGGGGCCGTCTCGCACAACTCTACCGACGTTCATGACCAAGGTTCTTTGTGCGACTCGCATCGCTTGAACTGCGTCATGCGTGACGATCGCGCAAGTGAGATCGCGTTCGCGCACTACACGAAGGAGCAAAGCTTCCACCTCTCCCCTTGAGGCCTCATCCAACGAGGATGTCGGCTCATCCAGCAACACGACTTCAGGCTGATTGGCCAAAGTACGCGCCAGCGATACTCTCTGTGCTTCCCCGCCCGACAAGTTTGCGACATCACGATCGGCAAATCCGCCAAGCCCCACTTGCTCGAGGAGTTGTTCAAGGGCTACGCGTTTCAAAGTCTCTCCACATTGTTGTGGCCCAAAATTTAGGTTTCCGGCAACAGTTCCGGGGAATAGATATGGTCGCTGAGTGACCATCCCCACTCTACGACGAAGTTCACGAGGTTCGATTTTGCGATAGTCTTCGCTGGCAAAGTACACAGTTCCGCTCGTGGGCTCATCGAGGCGGTTGAGCAAACGTAGCAGCGAGCTCTTACCCGCACCGCTCGGGCCCGTGATGGCAAGCACTTCTCCTCGCCGCAGAGTGAAATTCACATCCTGTACGAGAATTCTGGCGTTCACTGCGCGGCCCAGGCTCTTGGCTTCCAGCAAGACCACGGTTGAATTTGATGGTTGTTCCACCCAAAACCCCAAACGCCTCGTAGCTACGCTCGTTCCCGCATGCTGGCGCGAAGTTCTTGCACGATTTCCTGAGCCGCCCTGCGGGCAGCGTCGTGTTGGGTGACATCAAAAGAGATCGCGCCAACACGGGCATGGCCGCCTCCGCCATATCTTTCGCAAATCCTGGCCAAATTGACTACAGGCTCCGAAGGAGCCCAAGGATTAGACCCCACCGAGACTTTGACACGAAAACTACTCTTGCTCAAACCTACGCTGTAAACAGATTCCGGATGAAGGTAGTAGGGAACGAATTTGTTATAGCCTTCCAATTCGTAATCAGTCACATCGAAAAATAGCGTGCCATCTTTCGACTCAATGCGTTCTTTAAGAATGTCGATGGAACGTTGGTGCCGATCGAGTAAAGGCGGCAGTAACGGCGCTACAAATGGCGCTTCCAAAACCTCTCCTAACGACTGGGTCGCGAGAAGCGGAATCAATCGCGGCCCGAAACTTGCATCCTGCGAAGATTCGATCACCATCGTCAGCTTCATTGCTGGTTCTTTCATTTCTACGGCGGTCCGTGCGTCTGGATACATGGCGCCATCCACAATGTCAGCCCAGCGAATCATGTCTGCCACCGCCTCTGGGTTGAAACCGAAACGGTCTTCCGCAATCATGGCAAGGAACCGCGTACAGGACTTAAAACTCGGATCGTAAAACTTGCGATTGCTCTGATCTTGCTCAAAATGGGCTGCGTCGGCGGGACTTAGAAATGCACTCTCGTGATGATCGAACCACCAAGTGATTTTGGGAGAACTGGAATACTTAAAGTCCACGATGCCATTTTCGTCGCCGTCAAAATCCTTTTCGTTAAACAGGGCGCCAGCTCGATGGAGCAGACCGGAAAAAACAAAATGGACATCGCTACGGATGCGTTCGCGATAGAAACGGGAAAAGAGCGCAGCCGAACACGCGCCGTCAAAGCAACGATCATGGAAGAAAACCCGAACCTTCAAACGAACGCTCCCGAACTCGGAAATCGAATTCAACAGCGTATCAGCAATGACAGCGAATCGAAAGAGGGGTTATGCAGAGGGGCTTAGGCTCCGGCTTGTTTCTCGGCAAGATCACCGATCACCGGCAACTTGAACATTTGCCCCTGGTAAGCCTTCAAAACCAGGACCAGCCAAATAATAAATCCCGCAAGTCCGATGATCGGCCACAGTAGAAGGGTCAACCATCCAAAGATCGGCACATGCGCAACAACATTCATGGCAAGCGACAAAACAACCCACGCCAGCGCGAAAAACAAACTTTGGAAGGCATGAAATCGCACAAAACGGCTACGATTGAACGGCTCAAGAACCAGGAAAATAATCGCTGGGATTATCGTCACGTAGGCTAAGGCGCCCGCGACGTTGTCGGCCAAACCTCCCGCGGAAGCCTGCGCCGTGGGCGCGCTTCCAACCGCGCGTCCGCACGCCGGGCAGATAGCCACGCCCTCATTCATCTGCGCTCCGCAACCCGAGCAGAATGCCATAACGCCCCCTAGTAGCACATTTTGTGGACTAAAAACTCTGCGCGAAGGTACCAGAACCACGCAGAGGATGCAATAAGCGAATCAGTTTCGTCGGCGGGAGCTATTCTTCCACGCGAATTTGTATCTTCATGTCACGTCAACTTAATATTGGGGTGGCATGTTTCGTATCGAGAACGCTTTGACTTCTACCCGCAAGCATCGACGCTGGGGTCGCGCCGTTTCTATTTTCACATTGATTGTGTTGGTGGCAGCACTTGGCTTGGGGGCCTGGGTTTATGCAATCGTTCGCTCAAGTTTGGCCGAGACTGATGGAACTCTTCAGGTCGCTGGATTGTCAGCACGTGTAACCGTCTCTCGCGACGCGCAAGGCGTCCCAACTATTTATGCAGCGAATCTCGACGATCTTTTCTTCGCTCAGGGTTTCATCACGGCACAGGATCGGCTATGGCAGATGGACGGCATGCGCCGCTTTGCCGGCGGCAACCTTGCCGAAATTTTAGGCGAAGACCTGGTAAAGCACGACCGCAAGCAGCGGATTCTGGGCTTACGCCAGGCGGCCGAGCTTACACTCCAACAATTTTCTCCAGAAGTGCGATCTCATTTTGAAGCCTACGCCCGCGGCGTGAACGCGTATATTCAAACCCACAGCAACAAGCTTCCTTTCGAATTCCGCATACTTCGTTACAACCCGCAACCCTGGGTTCCGGAGGATTCAACACTAATTGCTGCCCAAATGGTTGAAGACCTGAGCACTCCTCCCGATCAAGCCCTGGTCCGCGAGAAAATATTGGCAAAACTTGGCCCGGAGTTGACTGCCGATCTTTTCGTTAACTTGTCATCACACGACCGGCCTCCAACGGTTTCGCATTCGAGGGCCGAGCCAATCAGTGACGGAGACGATGACGATGAAGACGACTCAGGCTCAGATGCCTCGGTCGCTAGCCTTGGCGAAATACCTCGCGTACCGTTCGACGTGGATGGCTTCGATACAGCGGACACAGACGATCGGCTCATCATTGGCTCCAATAACTGGGTCGTTTCTGGCGGACATACCACAACCGGAAAGCCTCTGCTTTCGAATGACATGCATTTGGGCCATCAGATGCCAAATCTCTGGTATGAAGCGCATCTGCGTTCAGGGAATTTCGATGCAGCGGGCATTACACTCCCTGGGATGCCATATGTCGTCGTGGGTCACAATCAACGTATCGCATGGGGCTTTACTAACGTCGGGCCTACAGTGGAAGACGCTTACCATGAGACTTTCAACGACGACGGCAACTACCTGACGCCGGAGGGGTGGAAGCCGCCGCTGCGTCGGCGCGAGGTCATTAAAGTTAAGGGTAAGGCCGATGAGGTCCTAGATGTTGTCGTCACCCGCCATGGACCAGTTGTTAATGAGCTTTATCCAGGCGAGTCGCGCCCGATTGCCTTGCGCTGGACGTTGTATGACGGAGTGCGCAATCCATTTTTTGCGGTTGATTCAGCCCAGAACTGGACGGAATTTCGTCAGGCATTTTCGCAACTCGACGCGCCAGCTCAAAATGTCGTTTATGCCGACGTTGAGGGCAACATCGGGTATCAAACGACGGGTAAAATTCCTGTTCGCGCTTCCGGTGACGGAAGCCTCCCGGAAGATGGGTCCACTGACAAGTTCGAGTGGACGAGCTACATTCCGTTCGACAAGCTGCCAAGCACATTTAATCCCCCGTCGGGAATTATCGCTACGGCGAATGGGCGCGTCGCGCCCGATAACTATCCCTACTCCATCAGCTCGGAATGGGAACCGCCCTGGCGGACTGCTCGAATCTATCAAGTGCTGGAATCGGGCAAAATATTTTCGGCGGCGGATATGCTCTCTTTGCAAACCGACATCAGCTCCGAATTTGATCGCTTCATCGCCAACCGTTTGGTTTCTGCCGTGGACCGCAGCAAGAATGCCCCGCTAAATATAAAGAATGCGGCGGATATCCTGCGAAATTGGGATGGACGTATGAGCGCCTCTTCTGCGGCTCCCGTTATCGCGGTGCGGGCTCGAGAGGCTCTGGTTCATCTATTGCTCGCGCCCAAGCTTACAGGCGATTCCGAATCTGAATCGACATTGAACTGGACCAGCTACAAATGGATGATGAGAACGGTCTGGTTGGAAAATGTCCTTCGCCAGGAGCCGAAAAGATGGCTGCCGGGGGGCTATGCCACTTACGATGAACTGCTTAGCGCGGCTCTCCAATCCACGCTCCAAGACCCTAAATTGTCCTCAAACTTCTCGTCATGGCAATGGGGCCGGGTAAACGCCGTGACCATTCAGCATCCAATCCTGGGGCGAATTCCGATTCTTCGTGCCTGGGCAGGGCCAGGTATGCAGCCGCAATCAGGCAGCCCTTACACGGTCAAAGCAGTGTCGCCCACGCATGGACCATCCGAGCGGATGACGGTCGATCTGGCAAACCTGGACCGAACCACGCTGAATGTCGTGACTGGCGAGGCTGGCAATCCCCTTAGCCCTTATTACATGGATCAATGGAAAGCATGGTACGAAGGGTTCACATTTTCGCTACCCTACACGCAAAACGCAGTCGCTAGGGCGCAAGCGCATCAACTTATTATGGAACCAGCCCATTAATTGGGAATCGGCGCATCCACGTATTTCACGTCATAGGGCAGACCGCCGATGAAGAGCGGTTGCGGATTCTGTACTTCAATTTGGTCAGTGGTCGTATCGAAAATATTTAGAACACCGTTCTGCACGACATAAACGATCTGACGCCCCAGAATCGGGGCGATGCCGGTAACGTCGCCCACGAATGCCGGAAAAACTGTTGTTTCGGCAGTTGAATTGTAAATGGTCAGACATCCTCTTATTTCTCCGCCGGAAATATTCACGCTTGAGCACGTATGAGAGCCGATGAAAAGCTGCCCATCAGCGCTCAATTCCAAGTGGTTGTGCCAGCCATCCGTTATTAAAATCGGAGCGGAGTTGATCAGGGTCATCGAGGTAGTGTTGATCATGTTCAGCACGCCACAGTTTTTTGCTGCGGTGCTCGAACCGCAGAGGGTACCTGGCGGGGAACCTGCGACGTAGAGTATGGATCCACTAAGTAATCCTATGGTCGCGCCACCCAGCACGATTGGCGTGCCGACGCTATGGTCACTCATCTGCATTACCGCAATACCTGCCTGCTTGCCTCCACATTCGGGGCCACAATTGAAAATATACGCAACTGAATCATCTTGGCTGAAAATAGCTCCGACAGGACGGTCAAGGTTCGGGCTTTGCACCAGGGTTACCGGATTCGAATTTGTGCCGACCAGGATGGGACTAATTATGTTAATCGCATCCGAGTTGTCACTGAATACAAGAATCGAATTGCTGTCGTTGCTGGGCGCTATATAATGCGCACTCGGTATGGGAACCGTCGCCGAGATTGTGCTGCCCAATAGCTGCAACTGGAATACTGCGCCGGGCAATTGCCCGTTCTGATTCGGGGCGGCAGGCACCGCCACGTAACCTGTCGCATTGTCACTCGCGATGAACATGCTATCAGACAAACCGGGCAGGCTGATCGAACTTGTATTCCCTCCGCTGCTGGAGGTCGCCAAAGCCTCTGTGGTGTTATCTATGAGCACGACGGTAGGGCTGGTCGGGCTATAGACCAGTGAATAGCGCTTATTCGGAGAAAGCGTCATCATGCCGGGTTGGGTTAATTGTCCGCTCAGGCTGATCGTGCTCGGCGACAGCGAGTCATTTTGCGCATTAACAATTTGCAGCACCGGGGAAACACCCGCAAACAGAGGATTGGAGATAAACGCCCGATAGCTTAGTCCGCTGCCAGTCGTCTTTGATCCGCCGCCGCCACAGGACGCAAGCAGCGCCCCCGCGACAAAAATCGCAACCCATGAAAATACAATTTTTTTCAAACCTGAGACTCCGAAGAGCATGAAGGACAAGAATTTAGATGCGAGAAATTGGATTATACCAGAGCAGTTTTTTGGTTCTTCCAAGCTCCATAACTATCCAGTGATGCAAAACCCGCTTCGCTCTTGTATCCTCAAGATTAACACTCATTATGGCTGGCAACTTCCTCGAACGGCTCAAGAACGGCCCTGTGCTGTGCGATGGCGCCATGGGCACCTTGCTGTACGCGAAGGGCATTTTTATCAACCGGTGCTATGACGAACTAAACCTGTCGCAGCCCGAGTTGATTCGCGGCGTTCATCACGAGTATCTGCAAGCCGGCGCCGAAGTGATTGAAACTAACACTTTCGGCGGCAATTCGTTCCGGCTGTCGCGCCATAGTCTCGCTGACAAAGCATATGACATCAACCTAGCGGGCGCAAAGCTGGCCAAAGACGCGGCAAAAAGCTTTGACGTTTGGGTTGCTGGCGCCGTTGGTCCGCTCGGAATTCGCATTGAGCCCCTGGGCAAGACTTCGCGCGAGGAAGCACGGGAATCTTTTCGCGAGCAGATAAAGGCCCTGATTGATGGCGGCGTAGATCTGCTGATCCTTGAGACTTTCGGTTCTCTCGAGGAACTACATCAGGCCATTCTCGCGGCTCGCGACGTAAATCCCGAGATTCCGGTCGTCGCCCAGGTGACTATCGACGAAGACGGCAACTGTCTCGATGGCTCCACTCCAGAAATTTTTGCGCCTCGACTGGAAGAATGGGGTGCCAATGTAATCGGTTGCAATTGCAGTGTAGGCCCGGTTGATATGCTCGACGCCATTGAGCGAGTGCGGCAAGCCACTTCCCTGCCGCTTTCTGCGCAGCCGAACGCCGGAGTGCCCCGCAACGTCGAAGGAAGAAACATCTATCTCTGTTCTCCCGAGTACATGGCGAGTTATGCCCGCAAGTTTGTCACGGCTGGCGTACGACTCGTCGGCGGATGTTGCGGCACCACGCCCGATCACATTCGGGTGATGAAATCGGCTCTGCGCGTGAGTGAAGCCCGCGCCAAAACACCGTCCGTTCATGCCTCGGCAGAAGCCAAGCCGGTCATTGCGCCCTCGGTATCGATTGAAAAGCGGTCACGTCTCGGCGCCAAAATCGCCACCGGCGAATTCTTCACCATGGTTGAGATCGTGCCGCCGAAAGGCACTGACATCCGCAAGGAAGTCGAGGGTGCGCGCTTCTTGAAATCGGTGGGTGTGGATGCGATCAACATCCCCGATAGCCCGCGCGCTTCCGCACGGATCAGCAATCAGGCATTGTCGTTGCTGATCCAGCAAGAAGTCGGAGTCGAAACTATCCTGCACTTCACCTGCCGGGACCGCAATGTCCTCGGAATGCAGTCTGACCTATTGGGTGCTGCCGCGACAGGGATCAAGAATCTCATCTGCATCACCGGCGATCCGCCAAAAATGGGCGACTATCCCGATGCCACAGCGGTCTTCGACGTCGATGCCATCGGCCTGGTCAACATTGTGCATAATCTGAATCGAGGTCTCGATATCGGAGGCAACCCCATCGGCACCGGGACCAGCTTCGTCATCGGCATCGGCGCCAACCCAGGCCTGCCTGATATGGAAGAAGAAATCCGTCGCTTCGAGTATAAAGTTGAGGCAGGCGCCGAATATGCTGTAACACAGCCTGTTTTCGATCTTGCCTTGCTCGAAACTTTTCTACGGCGTATTGAACACTGCCGGATCCCGGTGGTCGCAGGCATCTGGCCGCTGGTGAGCGCTCGCAACGCAGAGTTCATGAAAAATGAATTGCGAGTTTCGGTTCCTGATTCGATCCTTGATCGCATGTCGCGCGCATCGTCGCCGCAAGCCGCTCGCGAGGAAGGCATCGCGATCGCTCGCGAAATGCTGATCGCGGTGCACTCCATCGTTCAGGGCGCGCAAATCAGTGCACCGAACGGACGCTATACATCCGCTGTGGATGTACTTGAGGCTCTTGGAGGAACGTCCGCCGCAACCGAACGCGCCGCGGTTCGCTGAACCCAAAAAGCGACTTCAGGGCTGGAAGAAGAGAGTAAAATCCGTTCAGGAGTTTTCTGTGGAGAAATTTGAAGATTGCCTCATAAGGCTCGACAAGATCGTGCAGGAGCTCGAGAAAGGCGAAGTGTCGCTGGAGAAATCGCTCACCCTCTTCGAAGAAGGCATGAAGCTCTCCGGTGCCTGCCGCAAATCGTTGGAAGAGGCCGAAGGCAAGGTCGAGATTCTACTGAAGCAAAATGGCAAGCTTCACGCGGAACCGTTCGAACCCGTGGAAGATCTTCCCAATCGCAAATAGCGTTACCCGACCATTCTTCTGCTCTGCCTTGCTATACTCGTTTTTCATGCTCAAAGACATTTTGGAACGAGGAAGAATCCTTGCGGATTCGGCACTAGAGCGTCTTTTACCGCCGGAAACGACGCGACCAGTTTCCATTCATAAAGCTATGCGACACAGCGTTTTCGCCGGCGGAAAACGCATTCGCCCAATTTTGTGCATGGAAGCTGGAACCATGATTGCCGGAACGCGGCCGCCGGGCGTTGAAAATCTGGGCGCGGCGCTCGAAATGCTCCACACCTATTCTTTGATTCATGATGACTTGCCAGCCCTCGACAATGATGATCTACGCCGTGGGCGCCCGACCTGCCACAAAGTTTTTGGAGAGGCAATTGCCATTCTCGCGGGTGACGCGCTACAGACCCAGGCGTACGAAGTACTCTCAATGTTGAATTGTCCGCCGACGGCGCGTGTAAAAATTGTCGAAGAAATTGCGCGCAGAACAGGCACAGTGGATGGCATGATTGGCGGCCAAGTGGTGGACTTGGAGGCCGAGCACACCAAGCCGAATTTGGAAACGCTGGAGTACATTCATCGATCGAAAACCGCCGCTTTGATCACGGCGAGCGTGGTCAGCGGTGGCCTTTTCGCAGGCGCAGGGGACACAGATGTCGCGAAGCTGCGGACATTTGGGCAATCCATCGGACTCGTTTTTCAAATTGTGGACGATGTACTGGATGTCACCCAGACTTCCGAGCAGTTGGGCAAAACCGCCGGAAAAGATACGGCGGCAGAGAAGGCCACATACCCCTCGCTATTTGGCATTGAAGGGTCGTTAAAGAAGGCGGACGCATTGGTCGAAACAGGATTCATCGCGTTGGACTCTTTCGGGAGCAGAGCCGACCCGCTCAAGTCTCTGGCGCGATTCTTGGTGGAGCGCAAGAAGTAACGTCTGACTTTTCGCTTTCTGTGGTAAAAATATCGCATGGCGATGGAGTTCGCCTTAACCGCCTGAGCCGGAATTGATGGTTCAGGCTGATAACTCCTACACACTCTGTAGGGGAGAACTCTGTCGTGAAAGAACAACTAGCTAATCTGCTTGTTATTTCACTGGGCGCGATTTTCGGCGCCAATGCGCGCTACCTAATCAGCCGTTATTCGGTACGCCTTATCGGCTCCGCCTTCCCTTGGGGGACTCTGTTCATTAACGTCGTGGGTAGCGCGATTGTGGGATTTTTCATGATCTACGCCAGCGAAAGAGTCATCCTCGATCCGCGCTGGCGGCTTTTGGTGGTGGTTGGCTTTTGCGGAGCATTCACGACATTTTCCAGTTACGCCTTCGAGAGCATGGCGCTATTTGAGCAAGGCCAATGGCACTTGATGGCAGCAAACATGATTGCCAGCAATCTCTTGTGCCTGGCGGGAGCCGTTGCCGGAATGGCATTGGCGAGGGTGCTATAAAATGCCAAATGAGATGGCAGTTCAAGTCACAATCTATTTGTCCGAGGGCGACCGCTGGCACGGTAAGCCGATGCACATGGAGATCCTCAACTACCTTCGCAAGGAAAATGCCTACGCGGCGATTGCGCTGCACGGGGCCGCAGGTTTTGTTGGACGACATCGCGTGGAAACCAGCCACTTGGTCGATGCCGGTGGAAAGCTCCCCATCATCATAATTTTTGTAGATACCGACGAGCATGTAATGCGTCTGTTGCCGACGCTTAAGGACATCGCTGCCAATCACCTAATCGTGCGGGAGAATGTTGTGATTGAGCAAGGAAATCTAGCCTGAATGTCTTCCTCTCTCGATGTTTTAGCGATAGCCGCTCATCGCGATGATGTAGAGCAAACCTGCGGCGGCACTTTGCTCAAGATGGCCGAACTTGGTCATCGCACAGGCATTTTGGACCTGACACGCGGCGAGATGGGTACGCGCGGGTCGGCCGAAGATCGCGCCAGCGAAGCAGAAGACGCCGCAAGAATTCTAAAAACAACCTGGCGGGACGCGCTCGATATTCCCGATGGGCGAGTGGAAAATACTTGGGAAAACCGCTTGAAAGTGGCGCAAGCCATTCGCCAACAGAAGCCGCGAGTGGTCATTCTGCCGTATTGGAAGGGACGCCATCCCGACCACTACACCGCCTCAATTCTCGGCTACGAAGCTTGCTTCCTGGCTGGGCTAGCGAAACTTGACGTAAACCAGGCTATTAACAATTCCGCATTCAGCAACGTGGCGGGTGCAATTGCCAGTACCATTGCGCCAAGTTCGCCGTCCGCACAGATCACGGCGCATCGCCCTTTTAAAATTATCTACGCGACACTCTATTACGACATTCGCCCTACGTTTGTCGTGGACATCACCGAACAATTTGAGGCGCGGTTTGAGTCGCTGATGGCTTATAAAACCCAATTTAACGATCAGGAAGCCGGCAAAGATCTCTTCCCTGCACGAGCTGAGATTCGGTCAAGAATTGAAGCCATGGCGCGGTTTTACGGCATGTTAGGCGGAGTCACTTACGCCGAACCATTCCTGCAAGAAGAAGTCGGCTTAGTCGAAGACTTAATGGCAATTCCTGTCAAGTCCATCTAGCCAGGACCGCGCGCCATCGATCTCAGGTATCTTCTACTGGCTTTTCAAGTTTCCACCGTATCGAAGTGTCCTGCGCGCGGCCGATAGACTTCTGGGAGTGAAAGGAGTCTAAATGTTAAAGAAATTTTCTTCAGGAGTGACAATAGCAGCTCTGGCGACGAGTCTGGCGCTGTTTGTGGCGAATCCTGCGCAAGTGCGCGCCGACGACCGTTCGCATTGCCAGCACGCCGTCGAAAAGGCTGAGGCAAATTTGGATCGCGCGATTGCCAAGAACGGCGAGCGCAGCCATGAGGCCGATGACCGGCGACGAGATTTGAGCGCAGAACGTCAGCGCTGCTGGGACAAATATCACCAATGGTGGAATGGCAAGGAACATCGCTGGGAGACCGAACACAATTGGGACGCGGACGATCACCGCTAGTCTCGCCTTACTTCTTCACCGAGACTGCCAATCCGTCTCTTACCGGCAATATTGTTGTAACCAATTCAGTGGAATCATAAAGCGCGCGATTGAATTGCAAAATCGCGCGCGTCTTGTCGTCGGGCTTCTTATCCGTGACCCGACCACTCCACAAAACGTTATCAGCGACGAACAACCCCCCTTTGCGTAGACGGGGCAATGCAAGCTTTAGCGCCCGCGGATAGTCCTGTTTGTCGATGTCGCAAAAAATAATATCGAATTCCTGCTTCTGCTCCGAAATGAGTTCGAGCGCATCGCCCGTTTGAATGTTAATGCGATCGCTGACGCCGGCACGTTTAAAATATCCTCGAGCTTCGTCGGCATTTTTGCGGTCGCCGTCGGTATAAAAAACCAGCCCCCCCGCCCCCACTGCACGTGCCCACCAAATGGTCGAATAGCCTATCGCGGATCCCATTTCGAACACGCTTTTCGCGCCAATCATCAGCGCAAGCTGGTGTAATATGCTGGCGACAGCGGGGCCTACGATAGGAATATCTCTTTCGGCTGCCTGCGCTTCCATCTCTGCCAGAACTTCATCCCGTTTGGGCAGAAGCGCGTAAAGATAGTCGTCGACCTGAGGGTTCGTGATCAAACCGCGATGGCGCCACGATGCCGCCTTTTCCGCCATAATTCTCTCCTTGCCTCCGCATCATTACTCAATGGTTTCGCCCGGCTTCGTTTCCAGAATTTCCACTTGCGAAACCAGCTTCCTTAAGTCACTGGGCCGGCCCATCAGCACCGGGAATGTCCCGAAATGCATTGGAATTACAGTCTTCGCCTGGAGTAAATTGCAGGCGTAAGCCGCTTCGCGGGGGCCCATCGTGTAGTGGTCGCCAATGGGAATCATCGCAATATCCGGCTCATAGAGTTCGTGAATAATTTTCATGTCGCCAAAAACATTCGTATCGCCTGCGTGGTAGATCTTCATGCCATTCGTAAATTCCAGTACGTAACCGCAAGCCTCGCCCCCATACACGGTCTGGTCGCCGTCCGAAATGCCACAGGAATGGTCAGCATGGACCATCGTGACTTTGATGTCATCCACCGCCTGGGTGCCACCTTTATTCATTTCCATCGTATTTTTCACACCCTTCTTCTTCAGCCATCCGCAGAGTTCGGGAATCCCAACGACCTTTGGCGAAAGCTTCTTGGCAATTTCAACCGCGTCGCCGATGTGATCAAAGTGCCCGTGTGTACACAGCATGATATCCAAACGTTGGACAGTCTTTTCCTTTTCGGGGCACATCGGATTTCCCATCACCCAGGGATCGAGCAGGATAGTCTTGCCGCCGGGTGTTTCGATGCGAAACGTCGCGTGCCCCAACCAGGTGAGTTTGATACCTTTAAGATCCATGATTTTCGTTCCCCTTGCCGATCTCTAGTTTATTATGATTCGCCATGGCCGCATTGAAGGTCTTGATTTCGCGGGACGAAATTGCCCGGAGAGTTGCAGAAATGGGCGCGCAGATTACTGGCGATTTTGCCGGTGAATCGATCCTTCTTGTCGGGGTGCTCAAAGGTGCAGCTATTTTCTTGAGCGATTTAGCGCGGCATATTCAACTCGACGCGAGTCTTGATTTCATCGCGGTTTCAAGTTATGGCAATCGTCCCAGCCCTGACCAGGAATTGAAATCGGGATGGGATTCGACCGGCGAGGTGCGCCTCGCGAAAGATGTGGACCAGACTGTAAAAGATAAAATCATAATTCTTGTTGAAGACATCCTCGACACGGGCCTGACGCTTACCTATTTGAAGCAGTTATTTCAGAGCCGGCAACCGAAAGAATTGCGTATCGCAACCTTGTTGGATAAGCCTTCTCGCCGGAAATTGGCGTTAGAAGCGGACTATGTGGGATTCAAGATCCCCGATGAATTTGTAGTCGGTTATGGGCTCGATTACGCGGAACGCTATCGCAGCCTTCCGGATATTTGCGTCATTCCCAGAGACTAACCTTCGGGCGGGCCGCCTTGGCGTAGCTTCCACAGAATCTGCCGCAACATCCCAGTCCAAACCGTTGCGTCGCGTTCCGGCCACTTTAGCCTTCGAACTACGCGCCGGATCCGAACATCGGCGTCCGCAACCTGACGGCGTTTGAGAAAGCCACTTCCATGCAACACGTCGAGCAGAACCGTAGTGATACGTTCCATCTCTTCTGCACTGGCAAGTTTCTGTGTTCCTTTTTCTTTTGTCGGCCGCCGCCCATCGCGAATCAACTCATACAGGCATATCGCGACCGCTTGCCCTAGATTCATCGAGATATTCTGATCGCTAGTTGGGATGCGCAGCAGCCAATGACAATGGCTCATGTCGTCATTCGACAAGCCGTATTTTTCCGAACCAAAAAGCAGCGCCACGTTGCCGGGGCTTTTCTTCATGAGCCGCGCGCCTGCCTCGACGAGACGTATGGCATGCTGCAATTCGCGGGTACGCACAGCCGTAGTTCCCACGACTAGATTGCAATCGGCAACGGCTTCGGCCACGCTGCCGTACTCATGCGCCTGTGCCAAAACGCGCGCCCCTCCTACGGCGGATTTAGCCTCTCGAAACGCCTTTTCATAGGGATTTACGACACGCAAATCGGAAAACCCGAAATTGCTCATCGCGCGGGCAGCTGCACCAATGTTTAGCGGGTTTCGAGTCGAAACCAGCACTACGCAAACTTTTCCGTATTCCTTCTTTTTAGGCAAGCCTCAATTTTAAAGCATACGTACAGCTTCAGCCGATTGTGCAACTTTCTTCACATAGACACGGCGACAACGACGTTATATAGTTCGTCATTAGTCGCAAGCCACGCGGCGCTGGCTATTCCCAGGATCTCCCCCGTGCGGACAAAGATTTCGCTCATACTTCAACCGAAAAGGAAACCATATGCATCGTAGGGTCCTTGCCGCACTCTGGAATTCCCCAGCTCTGTTCCTACTCCTCGTAGCTTCCCTTCTCCCTGCCCAGGCACAATACACGCTGAAGCAAGTGAGCATTGATAAATTTTCGAATTCCGACAGCGTGCATAAAACCGAAGTCGAACCCGCTTCGTTCGCATGGGGTTCCACCATTGTCTTTACTTACCACGTTGCGCGCCGACCGGGCTCGATTGGTTGGGGCAGCGCGGATGTGGGGTTTTCTACGTCCACCGATGGCGGCAAGACTTGGACCTACGGCTACCTACCCGGCTTGACCGTCAATTATCAAGGTGGTACTTATGGGGCCGCCGCCGACCCCTCTGTTGCCTACGACGCCAAGCACGGTGTCTGGCTGATCTCTACGCTTCCATTAGTCGGATTGAATAGCGACTCTCAATACATCGGCGATGTAGCCGTGAGCCGCTCCACGGACGGCATTCATTGGGGCAGTCCAATCAATATCGACAAAACCCATCTCGACGATAAGAACTGGACGGTTTGTGATAACACGTCCACCAGTCCGTACTACGGCAATTGCTATACGGAGTGGGACCAGGCATACGGCAGCGGCGACGTTCTCATGAGCGTCTCCAGCGACGGCGGCCTGACTTGGGGAGCCGGTAAAGCCTCCGCCGATCACGCCGGTGGCCTGGGCGGCCAACCGCTGGTACAACCCAACGGCACCGTCATCGTGCCTTTCTCGGCGGGGAATGTCTATTCCTTCAGTTCCACAAACGGCGGCTCGTCGTGGGGTAGCAGCGTGTTGGTTGCCACGGTAAATAGCCATGACGATGCCGGAGGAATCCGCAATCCCAATTTGCCTTCGGCTGAAATTGACGCAGCTGGAAAGGTTTACGTCGTGTGGGATGATTGCCGCTTCCGTAAAAGCTGTAGTGCCAACGATGTCGTCATGAGCACCTCCTCCGACGGCAAAACCTGGAGCGCAGTCACGCGAATTCCCATCGATCCAGTCACTAGCCCCTATGACCATTTCATTCCCGGTATCGGCATTGATCACACAACTTCCGGGGCGAATGCCAATATCACAATTATTTTCTATGGTTATTCAAACACCAGCTGCTCAAGCAGCACGTGCCGGTTATACGTGGGCTTTACCAATTCGAAAGATGGCGGACAAACTTGGACCGCAGGTAAGGTCCTCGCTGGTCCCATGCAATTGCCTTGGTTGCCCGTTTCCGACAACGGCTACATGGTCGCCGATTATATCCATGTTTCTTACAGCAACGGGAACCCGTTCGGCATCTTTGCAGTCGCCAAAACTCCGACAGGCTCAATTCTGAACGAGGAAATGTACACCACGGTAGAACCCTTGTTGCCGGCGTTCGACGAACCGCGCTTCAGTTCGGCGAACGATAAGCCGGTGCCGAACTCAAAATCCGACCACGTCATGAACGCCTTTTACGATGACGAAGGAGAAAGGCCAATTCCAGCTTCTCGATTGGCAAAGCTGCCGCAGCCGAACTAAAATCTGCCCAAGAATAGAAAATAACGACCGGCGAAAATTGCCGGTCGCTTTCTTTTATAGGCGTTTCGCTGTCATAGTCTTCGGGCCGCACCGGACGGGCCTTATAGTTACGTCATGCAACAAATGGAACAAGACCACTCAGCCTCTCTGCTCGAAGCACAAACCAAAGCCGACGACCTTTTCCGGCACATTGAGCGCGAAGGGTTTATTCGTCCGGGCGTTGCTGAATCCGAGCTGAACGAGCAAATCTACGACCTGGCGCATCGCATGTACGGCGTCAGCAAATACTGGCACAAGCGCATCGTCCGCGCCGGAGAAAACACACTCCTGCCCTACGATGAAAATCCTCCCGACCTAATACTCAACGAAGACGACATTCTTTTTCTCGACCTCGGGCCGGTCTTCGCAGATTGGGAAGCCGACTTCGGACGCACCTTTGTCCTCGGCAACGATCCGCAGAAACATAAATTGCGCCGCGACGTTGAAACGGCATTCACCGACGGTAAGCGTTATTTTCATGACCACCCTGAGATCAAAGCTAACGAGTTATACGACTACGCAACCTCGCTCGCCAGGAAGCATGGTTGGGAGTTCGGGGGTCCCATTGCAGGACATCTCCTTGGTCAATTTCCTCACGAACGTATTCCCGATGACAAAATATCGCTCTATGTACACCCCGAAAATCCTCTCCGCATGAGCGAACCCGACGCAGACGGCCGCTTCCGGCACTGGATTCTCGAAATCCATTTCGTGGATCGAGCACGCAAAATCGGCGGATTCTACGAAGAATTGCTGACCCTCTAAGTAGCGTCCTCCGCATCTATTGTCCCTGTACAATTCGAGAACCATGGCCGGCCCCAGTCAGACCACAACTCAACCGTACGGTCTCAAGACAGGCATTCTTTCCCAATGGGAAACCCTGGCCCAATCGCTCTCGAGCATCGCTCCGACCGCGTCACCCGCGATGATCATTCCTCTGGTGACTGCAACTTCCGGCCGCTCATCGTGGCTCTCCTATCTTTTGGCAACTGCCGGCGCGTTACTCGTAGCCATCCACGTGAACGTTTTTGCAAAGGATTCCGCCTCGCCCGGCTCACTCTTTGCCTTTGTCCACGAAGAGTTGGGGCTTTGGGCTGGTTTGATCGCCGGTTGGGGCCTCATCGTGGCCTACATTTGCACCGCGCAAGCTGTAACCGGTGGCGTGATGGAATACACGCAAGGCTTCTTCGGCGGATTCATGGTGCGCCCTTGGGGCGGGTTTATCGTTGTAGTGGCAACCATCGCTTTAGCCGTGGCGCTCGCCTATCGCAATGTCGAACTCTCAACCCGCTTCATGTTGTGGATTGAAGCAGCCTCTATCGCCCTGATCGTCCTGGTCTTTGTTTATCCCGGCCACGTTTATCCCGGCCACGGTCAATCGCTCACCCATACCGCAGGGCAGTTCGCTCCCGGCGTCCTTGCCCTCACTCCCATCCGCGCAGGACTCATTCTTGCGACGTTCAGCTTCGTCGGTTTCGAGAGTGCCACCGCGCTCGGTGCCGAAGCGAAGAATCCGCTCGTCACGATTCCCCGCGCCGTTCTCGGCACAACCATTTTGTCTGGATTTTTCTTCATCTTTTGCGCCTACGCAGAATTCTCTGCTTTTAGCGGGCGTCTCGACCTTCTCGACGTCAATTCCGCTCCGCTGCAAACTCTCGCCCAAATGAAAGGCATCCCTTGGCTGGCGCCCGTTTTGAGCATCGGCGCCGGTGTGAGCTTCTTCGCTTGTGCACTGGCCTGCATCACCGCCTCCGCACGCACGGCGTTCTTCGTAAGCGCGCAAGGCAGCTTGCCGCGCTCGCTACAGCGGGCCCATACAACAAATCAGACCCCGCACATCGCCGTCGTCGCCAGCGGAATTGCTTCTGCCGCCGTGCCCGGCTATCTCGTTCTCCGCCGCGCCAGCGGATTCGATCTCTACAACTGGCTCGGCACCATCGCCACCTTCGGCTTTGTCGTGGCCTATCTGTTCGTCGTCTTTGCTGCAGCCGTGCGGCTCAAACGCAAGAGTAAATCCACGGCTACGAGTATCACTCTGGCTGCGATCACGATTCTTTTTTTAGGATGGGCCCTGGAAGGCAGTTTGAACCTCGGAGCTCCTGGTCCGGAGAAATGGCTGGCGCCCATTTTTGCCGCCATCGTGGCCACCGGAGTTCTATTCGGCGTCTGGTATCGCAGAACTACTGGTAACGCTGCCCGCTCCGCATCATCTCCGACGAAGGTCGTCGAACGTATCGAGTCTTAAACTCGGCCAACTAAACTCCTAAGCACGCTAGCGGATCACATAAACTTTACGCACAGTTTCATGCACCTCGCACTGTCCCGACCACGCCGCGGGAAAATAGGCTAGTGTGTCGGGTTTGATCTCTATCACTTCTCCATTGTCATGGGTGTAGGTGCTTGCTCCGGCGATGAAGTGACAAAACTCATCCCGCTTCACCACACACCGCCATGTGCCGGGCGTGCACGTCCAGATGCCGGTCTCCCCGCGGCCATCGCTTTCGCGGCTCAATAAAATTCCCGCCGTGCGCGAATGTCCCACCAGCGGCTTGGAAACTTCGCCATATTCTTTCAGCGGCGCTGCATGCAGCGGGTCTCGTAACACCGGAGTCTTCTCGGCCGGACCTCCTTCAAATCGCATATAAGCGGCATCCACGGCCTCATCGATCAATGCCTCCCCATTCCACCCAGTCTTAAAATGAACAACTGTACCTGCGCCAATCTCTATGACTTCGCCTGTGTCCCTGAGAAAACTGGCTTTACCAGAGATGAAGTGGCAAAGGACGTCCGAAGAGAAATTCAGCGTCGACTTCCCCTGATAAAATCGCCGAATTCCCATATCCGGCTGCTGGGCGGCATCCTTATGTAATGCCAATCCAACCACCCTGGATTGCCCGTCGTGAGTGAGGGCGTCTTCCGCCAACTGCCACGCCTTTTCCCATTTCGCAGCGAGATATATATGCGGCGCTGTTGAGTCCAACTTAATATTCATGCTTTTCCTGTAAGTAATTGATTCAGAAGTCGTGCAGCTTTCTCTGGCCCCGGCTGTTTCCGCATGACGGCAGCCGTCGCGGCCAGCTTCTGCTTCATTGCTTGGTCGTGCAAAATGAAATTCAATCTCCCTGCTAGTTCCGTCTCACTCCAATGGCTGCGGTGCATTTTGATGCCGTGCCCCGTCCCATGCACCCGAGTGGCGTTATCGTGTCCATCCCAGACGTAGGGCATGATGATCGCAGGTTTGCCAAAATATAGGCATTCCGTGAACGTATTATTTCCGCCATGATGAATCACCCCATCCACTTGCGGAATCACCGACGGCTGCGGAAACCACTTCTCCAGAATCACATTCTCTGGAACGTCCTTGTACTCATCTAAATATCCGCCCACATTCACCAGCGCCCGCACCGGCAAATTTCCCAGCGCCCGCACCAGCTTGCCCAGCGTCGCCACGTCCCCCGTGCCCAGAGAACCAAAACTTACATAAATCAGCGGTGAGCCTTCGTTTTTCTTGAAACGTGGAACCGAGTACGCTTGTTCCTGCCTCACGCAGCCTTCGAGATACTGAAATCTCCGCGGATCCAGCGGCTGGCTGCGCTTGAACTTCACCGCCTCCGGATAGAGCAGCAAGTTCAAATACGGCGAAGCCTCGAAAAACTGTCCCAACGGATACGGCTGCTCTCCATTGGCCTTAAGAAATTGATTGAACCGCTCATGAATTGGCTGGATGATCTCGTGGAACTTTGCCTCGAAGCTTCGAAAACATCCTTGGTCATTCTCACCACAACCGGACAAGTGCGGCGGAATGGCATCATCGGGCAATTCGTTTTCACTGCACGAGATAATGCGCACCCATGGCTTGCCGAACTGTTTGATCGCCGGGAATAAAATGACGTTATCGACGCAGATCAGATCCGGACGCACGCGTTCCAGGACGTTCGGCAAGTCTTTCTGCGCCCACACCGCGGTCTCCACTATCGCGTCCCAGCAATCGCGGACGTAGTTATCGAGCTGCTCAATCGGCGATTTATTAAAGTTCGGGATGTGCCCATTAATAAAATTCTGCCAGTATTGCGCCGTTTCCTCTGCCGACATCGGAGCTGCCATGTTGACGACATGCTCTTCAAACCCGTAACCAGCATAGACTCCAGCCATGTCGGGTGCGGTCAAGAAAACCGACTTATGGCCAAGCTTTTCGCAGGCCTGTGCAATGCCAACCGAGTTGAGCGCTGGCCCGTAAGCAGCCTCTGGAAAAAACGCAATTTTCTTTTCCTTCACCATTTTGCGAATGTTTACAATAGCGCACAGTAAATGAATCCACCAAACCAGACGGAATCTCAAGGAGAAGCTCACAAAGAAAAGCATAAAGACGTCCGGGGAATCGATGTCGATTCACAAACCCGCTGCGATCATTACCATCTTCCGGTAGATGTAATCGCGATTAAAATGAAGTGCTGCGGCCTCTTCTACGCCTGCAAAGACTGCCACGATGCCCTGGCCAGGCACTCGATTCAGGTTTGGCTTCGTTCAGAATGGGACGCGCGCGCAATCCTGTGCGGTGTATGCAGCTACGAGCTCACGATCCACGAATATATGCATTGCGACGATCGCTGCCCGCAATGCCTTGCCAATTTCAACCCCGGCTGCCGAAACCACTATCAGTTCTATTTCGAAACACGCTTTCCCGAAATCTAGAACTCCTAACCGTCAGGATGCCCCACCATTTTCGTGTTCTTTGCGAAAAGGGTGGGATAAACACCAACATCACACTCTTTTGTGATGACTGTCACATCTCTAGCTTGTAGTATGGCCCTAAATTTGTTATCTAGGTTGCATTGAGCGGAGGGGTGTAATGATGACCGTCCAGTCCGACAATAGAAAACGCGAAGATCAATTCGTTCCCAAAGGGGCGCTTGCCTTCTTTGTCCTCATGCTGCTTTCCTTCGGCCTTATCTGGCTGGGCATGTATTGGCTGACGCTGCACCGGCAATTGGGTCTCTAGGCGAGATTGGGTGTCTCAGAAAATAAGGAGAAATGCAGAATGGCTTCTTCTTCGCTTCCCCATCAAGAGGGCGTGAGTCCGATTGAAAAACGCGTCCTCTGGATCGCGATAATCTTCACTGCTCTGACCATTGCGCTCATCGCCTACTCCGTTTTCGCCTTGCACGCGAGCGTCCCAACCTGCATGCCCAACATGCTTGTATTTAGGAGCGGCGCCATCGTCAAGCATGGGGAAAAGAATTACGAGATTCATTTCCTCGCCCGGATGTGGCGCTTTGAGCCTTCCAAAGTGGTCGTTCCCGTCGGGTCCACGCTCGACGTCGCCGTCACCAGCAAAGACGTCACTCACGGCTTTCAAATTCTCGGTACCAATGTGAACCTGATGGCACTTCCCTTCGTGCTAACCACGGGGCATGTGCACTTCAATAAGCCCGGCATCTATCACGTCGTCTGCCACGAATACTGCGGCGCGGCCCATCAGAACATGAGCGCCATCATAGAAGTCAGCAATCAGGTCGATGACATTTCCGCCGAAGGTTTGCCTTCGCTCAATGCCGGACAGACGCTCGCCGATGCCAAAGGCTGTCTCGCCTGCCACAGCATTGATGGAACCTCCGGCGTAGGTCCCAGCTTCAGAGGCTTGTGGGGACAGACTTCGCAGCTCGCCGACGGCAGCACTCGAATCGTGGACGCGGGGTTTGTGAAAGCGATGATCCAGCATCCTGAAGCCACTCCGGTCAAAGGATTCGATCCCGTGATGCCGGCAGTCCCACTGAATGACGATGAAGTCGAACAGCTCGCTGACTACATCGAGGAGCTGCAATGACAACGACAAGTTCAACCTCAATGACAATGCCAACCGGTCCACGTTCACACAAAATGCAGGAATCGCTCCGCGCCATCATCCTGATCGAGCTTCTTGTTCCACTCGCTCTTCTCGTCTTTGGTTCCTACCATGGCGTCTTGCAGGTGCTTTACCGGGCCGGCGCAATCCGCGCCGCTTCTTTCGGCGGTATTGATTACTACCAGGGCCTCACGGCTCATGGCGTTATCAACGCCATCGTCCTCACCACAATGTTTGCTGTTGCTCTCGGCCATGCTCTGGTGAGCCAGGAATTGGAATCGCCGCTCTCCATCTTCGGCGCTGGCCTCTCGCTGGCTCTCATGCTGCTCGGCGCAGTCATGTCCGCGGCCATGATCTTTCTTGGCAAAGCGACCGTCCTCTATACTTTTTATCCTCCACTCAAGGCTCATCCCATTTTTTACCTTGGACTCGCGGTCTTCATCGTCGGCTCGTGGATTGCACTCTACACCTGGATTCCCGTCTATCTCCGCTGGCGCAAGAACCATCCCGGCCAGAAGACTCCTCTTGCAGTCGTCGGCATGTTCGCCACTTTCATCATTTGGCAAATGGCCACCCTCCCCGTCGCCTATGAAGTTCTCGTGATGCTTCTCCCGTGGTCGCTGGGTTGGACTCCCGGCGTAAACGTCGTGCTCAGCCGCACGCTGTTCTGGTTCTTCGGTCACCCCCTTGTCTATTTCTGGTTGCTGCCCATTTACGTTCTCTACTACACCATGCTGCCCCGTCTTGCTGGAGGCAAGCTCTTCAGCGATTTCGCGGGTCGCGTGAGTTTCATGGCCTTTATTGTGCTTTCCTGTCCGCTTGGTCTGCATCATCAATTCGCCGATCCCGGAATCTCTTCCACCTGGAAAGGCATACAAACCGTGCTCACCCTGATGGTCGCCATCCCCAGCATGTTGACCGCGTTTACTCTCGCTGCTTCTCTCGAATATGCCGCTCACCAGCGCGGCGGGTCTGGCCTCTTCGGCTGGTGGAAAGCCCTTCCCTATTTCAGCCACGAGAACTGGCTGTTTTCCTACCTGTTCTGCG
>JBEKTR010000011.1:0-29478 GCA_049515835.1 Terriglobales bacterium | reverse complement strand
GCATGACCATACCGCAGCCTGGGCAAAAAACGGCGCGATCCTGGGGCAAGCTAAATCGATTTAGATTCTGAGTTTAAGTGTATGAAAATAAGGCAGTTATAGGCAATAATTTCCACAGGTTTTTGCCCCGAAAATGTTCATAGATCACACGGGAAAGGGCGTGCCTGTGGAAAAGTTTCGAGGAGGGGCGTCAAAGGAAACGGAGTCCAGTTCTATCTTCTGCGGAGTGTTTCGGCTTTGCGTTCCCCAGCCTTTTTGCTAGACTTCTCAGCGGTTTTCCTTCCCCCGCCATCTTTCGGGGCTTGCAGGACTGTTATTGCAAGCCTCTCGAAATTCTTTAGGGCTTCGTGTCCTTCGATATATTCAGGTGTTTTCATACATGAGCTTCTTTTCTAGACTCGGAACACTCCTAGCAATGCTGCGAAAACACTTACAGCAATTCTCGCAAACAAATAAGGAGGGTGCAGGTGTTCACAATAGTGAGAATGCACCCCCCATAGAACAAGACGGGAGCGCGCCAATCGTCCACCGTCTTGAAATTCCTGACACCACGATTGATCGAATAAAAAGCAAGTCCAACGAAGAAAACAAAAGAGAGCAACACCGTGACCGGATTTCCGAGTGGACACTTATTGCGATCATTGTTTATGCCGTCGTAACTTTCTTTCAGTGGATTGAATTGAATACACAGAACATAAATCAAGCTACTGCCAATACCAATTCTGGCGTCACTGCCGATCAGACGATTCGTAAGATGCAAGCGACTATTGACCAAACAAATGCACTTATTAATGCCACGTTCGAGCAAGCTAAAGCCACAAATAATATTGCCAGGGAAACTAGGGCGTCTCTTGAGGAAACCAAAAGGGAATTTAGACTCGACCAGCGGCCCAGAATTGCGATTCTGAATGTAGAGATGGTCAAAGATGGCAAGTCTAGTGAGGACGCTAAGCCCATTGTCGGCCAAGTCCTTCAGGTGAATGTCCCTTACCAGAACGTCGGCAAAACTGCTGCCTACAACGTCGTCACCCACAGGCATCTTCTGTTCGGAAAACAATTGGGGGAGTTTAGCAAGGCTGAACCTGCCGATAGCGAACACCGGATAAGTATCGGGGATACTCTGGAACCCACTCATCCCGAAATGATGACCGCGTTTTCCTCCGAGGATACCATTGAAGAGGAATCTGTTTTTGCCAAAAGACCAAAAGTTTGGGATGGAACTGGGCCGATTGTGGTGTTCGGACGTATTACTTATAAGGACAATTATGGAACTTTGTACTGCACGCCTTTCGAGTTCCAACGTATTGCAAGCGGGAACTGGGGAATCATCGAAAGCGACGATAAGCTGTGTCCCGTAGGCATAAGGTGAAAATAATCCTGTCAAGGATTCGTACTTATATATTCGACGCACAGGATTCTCTGTATGAGCAAAATCACTTCCGACTTTATTAAATCCATCAAGAAAATGTACGGAGAAGTTGGCGCGGTTCTCGCCGGGTGCCCCAGGTTCGCCGTTCTTTGGCTAACCTGGGTAAGGGCAGCTACTCTATCGCCCACGTTAGCGCCAAAAACCAAAGTGTGGCGCGAACGTGGGACACCTAGCCGCGAATCGGCGGGACGCAAAAGCAGATTCCTACGCACGCCCTCGCTTGCGCTACGAGCGGCTCGGAATGACAAGGTGGTTAGGGCGAGAGCACCGCGCAAGTTAGCTTCAACAAGCTCAGGGCAGGCTCTCGGCTCGCTGGCGAAAACGCGAGTCTTCGGAATGACAAGGTGGTTAGGGCGAGAGCACCGCGCAAGGGATTTGTACTATGGACCATTCGAACCGGGAGTTTCTGCTGCGAATTCCCCGAGGGGCCGCTGCTGGGCGTCCACAGGCATGGGGTCCTTCGACTTCAAAGGAATTTCGCGAGGCGAAATTCCTTCTTCGCTCAGGATGACAGCTTTGTGATTGGCGGCGGACAGGGCCTGCCCTGAGCGGAGTCGAAGGGAGTGTCCGCCCCACACGAGTCGCCCACCCTTTCGCACAAACGCGAAATGGTGTGGCAGCCGCTCAAGATGTAATGGAGGATTTAGTCGCCCGAGGCCGAATACGCTGCCGCCAACTCTGGCGCCGGCGCAGCGGTAAGTTTTTCTTTCAGTTCTTCTTCTTTTTTCTTCAACTCATCGAGCTTCACGCGATAGATCTGCTTGGCCAATCCGAGCTTGTTCAAGGCCCAGATGCCGTACCAGTTCATGTCCACTTCGTACCAGCGCAAGCCATGGCGGGCCGAAACCGGATGGGCGTGGTGATTGTTGTGCCAGCCTTCTCCGAAGGTCAGAACCGCCACCCACCAGTTATTAGTGGAGAGGTCTTTGGTGACGAAGCGGCGCGATCCCCAGGTATGAGTTGCAGAATTCACCAGCCATGTGGCATGCAGGCCGACCACGGTGCGCACGAAGATTCCCCACATCAGGAAGGGCAATCCACCGACGGCCAACAGAATCAGACCGAGCACGATCATGGGAACGTAGTGATATTTCGTAATCCAGACGTGAAACCTGTCTTTGGCGAGGTCGGGAACATACTTGGCCAGCGTCGTCGTGTCATGGTGCATGGATTTGCCCATCAGGATCCAGCCCATATGCGCCCACCATTTGCCGTCAATCGGGGAATGCGGGTCGCCATCGTGATCAGAATATTGGTGATGAATGCGGTGTGTGGCCACCCAGAAAATCGGCCCACCTTCGAGGGCGAGCGTGGCGCATACGGTCAGGAAGTACTCGACGAACTTGGGCGTTTTGTATCCGCGATGCGTCAGCAGACGGTGATAGCCCATGCCGATGCCGAGGCTGCCCGAGACCCACCAGAGAAATGCCGCGACGAAAAGAGCTTTCCAGGTAAAGAAAAACAGGGCCGCGATGGCGCCCACATGAAATGCACCCATGAAGATGGCAGTGACCCAATTGATTTCGTTGTTGGCGGCTGCTTTACGATTGAGGGCTTCGAGTTCCATATGATCTTCCCCGTATAAGTGTTGGACTGGTATTAAATCCAAAATACCAGCCCCCGGGAAGACCAATTGTAAGAGTTGTGTAATAGCGGAGTTACCTGAGTAACAAACCAACTTCCAATAGGACGTAGGCAGCCCTAAGCGGTCAGGAATTGATATTGCACTTTGGTCAGGGGCACGACGCTGAGACGCCCTTGGCGCACCAAGGGAGAGTCGGCGAACAACTTGTTCGCTTTGATCTCAGCCAGCGATTTTGGTTTTACCGGAGTGCCCGCTTGAATCTTGACCAGCGGAACTTTGGGGTCTTTGTCGTCCACGGAAACAACGGTTGCGGTGCCGACCGCGCTTTTCTCGTCACCGGTGTGGTAAATGACCAGGTGATCGCCGGGCTTCATTTCACGGAGATGCTTTACCGCCGTGGGATTGGTCACGCCATCCCAGATGGTGCTCTTGTCTTTTTGTAAGTTCGCGAAGGAATATACGGTGGGTTCAGTTTTGAGTAGGTAGTCCATAAGATTCCTCTTTTGCAGCTTGATTTAAGGATGCGGGCCAAGCGCGTGGGTTTTACCACGCGGCCCGCCCAGATCCTTCGACTCGCGCATAAAACGGCGCTCGCTCAGGATGACAATCGTATAACGCTATGCCGCGCCCTTGACTTCCACCCCCGCCCATTTTTCGAGCAGAGTCAGGGTTGCTGCGTAATCGAGATCGCCTTGCCCATCCTCGGCAGCAATTTCATACAATTGTTCCACGGTTTCGAGGCCGGGCAACTTAACGCGAACCTGCTTGGCTGCCTCCAAAGCAAGACGCAGGTCTTTGTACATGAGGCGCAAGGGAAAATTCGGCGAAAAATCGCGCTTCAAAACAAACGGCGCCTTGTATTCCACGACGCCCGATTTGACCATGGAAGCGTTAATGAGAGGCACGAGCTTTTCCGCATCCACGCCGAGTTTTGCGCCGAGAGTAAGGGCTTCGGCAAAACCCTCATAGATCATGGCAATTTGAAGATTCATCACGAGTTTGGCGGCATGCCCCTTGCCCGTTTCGCCCATGCGGAAAATCTTTTTGCCCATGGCCGCGAACAACGGGGAAAGAGTGTCAATCACGGCTTCCTCGCCACCCACCATGAAAATTAGAGTTCCGGCTTCGGCAGCCACCTTTGAGCCAGTCACGGGAGCATCCACGTAGCGCACGCCTTGCGGACGCACGCGCTCGGCAAATGCCTTGGTCGAGGCGGGCGCGATGGTGCTGGAATCCACGATGGTCATCCCCGCAGTCAAAGATTCCGTTACACCATTTTCGCCGAACAATATGCCCTCGACCGCTTTGGTGTCGGCGACGCAAATCCAAACAACCTCGGCGCCGCGTGCCGCGTCCGATGGCGACGTAGCAGTGCGCGCGCCTTCTACGTCTTCTCCCGACGTTCGATTCCAAACGGAAACTTCGTGGCCGGCCTTCGCCAGATTCTGTGCCATGGACCGACCCATAATGCCCAACCCCAAAAATGCAACTCGCATGCGGCTCCTTTCCACTGCTGCAATCTGATTTATACACCGTCCGCGAGATTGCATCGAGAGGCGATTTATGACCAGGGAAAAACAAGCGTTTGTTCATTCTCGACCAGTCACAACACGCTTGCGTTCTAGCTGAGAGAAAGATCTCGCGTCACATTTGTATAATCCTTTCCATGTCCGCACTTACTACGCTCGATGGAAAGACTCGTTTTATTGATATGCGGGTGATGGCACGTCATCTCTTTGACCATGCCCTGACCCGGTCTTCCATCGATCGCGCGTTTGAGCGGCACGTGCATTGCGAGCGCGGCGTGTTGCGGATATGCGAAGACCTCTACGACCTTCAATCTTACGGACGCGTATTTGTGGTTTCCATCGGCAAGGCGGCGCACAGCATGGTACAGGCGCTGGAAATGCAGACTGGGAACCGGTTTGAGGGCATTGTGGCCGGCTCAACTGATCCCGGTTCTCAATTGCGTGGTTTTCGTTATTTCCGCGGCGGCCATCCCACGCCGAATCAGGAATCGCTCCATGCCGCTGAATCGCTCTTGAAATCTTTGACCGCTCAAACTGCAACCTCGCTGGTGATCTATCTGCTCAGTGGAGGCGGATCGTCCATCGTGGAGAAACCGATGGACGAGGAGATTACGCTGGAGGATTTAATCGCCGCGTATCGATTGCTGCTCCATTCCGGCGCCCCGATTGCGGAGATGAATGCAATCCGCAAACACCTTTCTGCGGTGAAAGGCGGCCGAATGGCGCAGGCTGCGTCTCCGGCGCAACAGGTTTCCATTCTGATCTCGGATGTGCCCGATGGTTCGCCAGACGCGCTCGCTTCGGGGCCAACCATGCCCGATTCAACCTCTACCGAAGATTGCTATGCCATCGCTTCGAAGTACAACTTGAGCAACGCATTTCCTGAGTCTGTTCGGGAATTGTTCCGGAGCCATGCTCTTGAAGAGACACCAAAATCAGACGATGTCGCATTTCAGCGCTCGCGATGGTGGACGGTTTTGTCGAATGCGACACTGCTCGAATCAGCGAAAGCGGAAGCCGAACGAAGCGGATTTTTTGTCGAGATTGACAACAGTTGTGACGATTGGGACTACGAACGGGCTGCACACTATCTATTGGCCCGGCTAAGAGAGCTTGCCCAACAACATAAGCGTGTCTGCCTTCTTTCCGGTGGAGAAGTGACTGTGAAAGTAGTGAATGGCGGCGTGGGCGGGCGCAATCAACAATTTGCTTTGGCGTGTGCCGAAACAATTGCCGGACAGAACATTACGGTCCTTAGCACGGGTACGGATGGGATTGATGGAAATAGCCTCGCGGCTGGCGCGGTCGTCGATGGCTCCACAATCTCGAGGGCGCAAGAACGGTCATTGTCCCCAAATGCCTATCTCGCCGCGTTCGATGCAAACCGATTTTTTGAAGCTCTAGGCGATGCCATCACAACCGGCCCCACCGGCAACAATCTGCGCGATTTGCGCATCCTGCTGGCTTACTAGAAAGCTAGTAGGGCAGCTTGAAGTTCACGGTAATCTGAGTTTGGATTGCAATCGGTTGTCCGTCGAGGAAGTAAGGCTTGTACTTCCATTGCTTGACCGCGTCGGTCGCGGCTGCTGCCAAAACTGGATCTCCGCTCAGCACCTTGACGCTGCTAATGCTTCCGTCTTTTGCGATGTGCGCATCGAGTTGGACGGCACCTTGAATTCGCCCGTCTATTGCCTGTTTCGGATAAATGGGATCCACTCTCTTAATCAGTAATCCCTGCGAAACTCCTTGCGAAACCTTTACTGTTTGCGCTGTCGGCCTGGGTATGCTGACCGGAGCGGAGCCCACGATGCCGGACAAATCCGGAGTCGAACTACCGGCGGAAACGCTCATGCTCGGTGGCTCGGGCGTAGGAGTCTCCGCGACAGGCGCTGGAGGCGGTTGCGGAGTCTCGTTCTTCACGACGAGAGGCTCAGCGTCTTCGGTGGCATCGGCAGGCTTTGCTGCGGCAACGGATTTTTCGGCCGTTTTCTCCGAGGGCTTTTCCGCTGCCTTTTGCGTCGAAACTGATGGGAGTGGCACGGGCTTCATTGCGGATTGATTCGCACCGGCAACGGGGCTATTCGCCGGTTGCGTTGGCGTCAGCTTCGAGCCTGGTGCCATCACAGATGCGACAGGCTCCGAAGAACCGGACAAAGGCAGATTTAAAGTTTCATGTGTGGGGCCAGTCCGCTGGACTTGGACGGCCTGTCCGACCACCCTGTGCGAATGTGACTTGCTATAGGCAAAATAACTCAAAGCCCCAATGGCAACCACAGCCACCGCTGCAATGGCAATCTTTTTTCCGCTGCCGTCGCTCGATGCATCGCTGTCGCTTGAAGGAAACGACGAGAAAACGGGAGCATCCGTGTGCACAAGCGCTCCTGCAATCGGGGCTTGGGGCGCAGTATCTTCGATGTGTGACTTCCCCGAAGGCGAGCTCACGGGATGAGAGAGTTCGACCGCTTTCGGCACCGCGATAATTTCTCTTGCAGGGGCGGCCGCCGCTGCACTCCCAGAGTGCGTATCCGAATGTGAGGCCGCCTGTTTTGCCAATGGGCTCTCGCTGCTGACCGGCCAACGATTTTGTTTTTGCAATGGGTTCAGCGGCGCCGGCATGGAGTCGAGCAGCGCTGCGTCATCCGGTGCGGTCGGGAGCGCCGGCTCTGGTTCCAACTCGAGTGCTGATGCCGCAATGGTCGGTACCACGCGCGAGGGCGCGGGCGGAGGCGGCGTAAATGTCGTTTTCTGCGCTGCGGGCGCCGTTTGACGAGTTGCAACTACCGGGCGCGCAGATGGCGCGGCTGGATTTTGAGCGGCTGGAGTAGAAGCTTTAGTGCCTTCTCCTTTTTTCAACAACCCTTTTGCCACGCGCAAAGTGCTCTTCGATTGTTCGACATTGATGGGTTTGGTGAGCACCAGGTTTGCCCCGAGCCGAAAAGCTTTCGCTACGCCCGCCTGATCTCCCACAACCGCCACCGTCAGCGCGGCTTGGTTCGATTCTGAGTTGCGCACGCTCTTGAACATGAGTGCGGCATTCTGGTCATTGTCACAGTCCACGACGACTGCGTCGAAACGCTGCGCCATCAGTCTCTTGACCGCTGCAAAAGGTTCTGTCGAAAGCTCTACGGAAAACTCAAGATCGGTCAAAACCTGGCTTAGGACGCGGGAGATCTTCTCGTCCGGACAGAAAAGGAGCGCAGCATAGTTCATGGGCAAATCGTAAGTACATTCGTTTTGCCCAGCAAGTTACGCAGGTAATTGTACTAACGAGAATGTCTTCAGTTTGGCCTGGATTTTATCGATTACTGGTTAGAGGGCGCCTTCGGCGGAAAACTAACGCTGACCTGCGTCTGAAACGGTACCGGCTGTCCGTTTTGATAATAAGGCTGGTATTGCCACTGCTTGACGGCTTCCTCTGCGGCGAGCTGAAGCATGGTATTGCCGCTCACCACGTCAACGGACTGCACCGATCCGTCCGCTCCAACATTTGCATTGAGCACGACGTCGCCCTTGATGTGCGCATGACGGGCCTTGGTCGGGTACCACGCGGCTACGCGATGGCTGACATGCGCGTCGGACAAATCTGCGGGTACGACCACGGGCTCCGTGTTCTCTGCTGCCGGCGCGGGGGCAGTTGCTGCGGCCGGCGGATTCTCTTGAAAACCTTGTGCGAGCGTTGAGGGATCGGGCGCAGCCTCAGGCGCAGGTTGCGATGCCGTTGACGGTACAGACAACTGAGCAGTTGCTTGCGCATCGGGCGCAGCGGGCGTGTCTGACGCAGGTGCGGCGGTGTGATTTCTCGCCACGTTGCCATGTGTCAGCTGGGCGTATTTCCACGAAACTGCGTCTCGGACCTTGGGTTGCGTTGCCCAAACACCGCCTCCGCCGACGACTACCACGATGATCGCGATTCCAATGAAAAGGCCGCGTTTGCTCTTAGGCTGCGAATCATTGAGCATGCCGAAACTTGGCACCGGTGGAGCGACCACAGTCTGCGGTTTCGATTCTTCGCGAGAAATCAGCGCGATCGGCGGCTTTTCACCAGAGTCTGTAGGCCGGGGCGCCGAGGACTTTGATACTTGAGCCGCCACTATCTTATCGGGGCCTGATTTACGTGCAATCGTCTCTTCCAAGCTGGATTTCTCCATCTGCGGCGGAGTTCCCGTTTCGATTTCGCGGGCGGGCGCGACAGCTGCTCCCTGGCTGGATGCCGTCACCGCACTTGCCGCGGCGGTAGCAGGTACGTCGACATTTTGCTTTGCCGTTTCTTCATGTGCCGGCTGAATGGCTGCGGGCGCAGAAGCTTCCGCCTTTGTGGCCCATGTGCTTGCTGGCGAAGACGCCGACGCCGCGAATGTTTTGTTTTCCTGAGCATCCCGCCTCTGTACAGCCAGAGCATTGCGAAGCGTGGTTCGCGCCTGTTCGAGCGATAACGGCTTGCTCAAAACCGTCTTTGCTCCCAACCGAAATGCCGTGGGGACGCCAGCTTTGCCATCCACAATGGCAATCGACATGGAACCATGATTAAAGGATGAACCTCGCAGAATCCCAAAGAAATGGGTTGCCATTTGGACATCGTCGCAATCCACGAGAACCGCGTCGAATGATTCGGTGGATATCTTTTTTATGGCTGCGGGAAGATCCTGCGAATACTCAGCAGCCACCACCAGTTCTTGAAGAATCTGGTTGAGGATCCCAAGCGATTTGGCATCGCTGGAGAGAACGTACGCTCGTTGCATGGCTGATGGTACGAACTCGCAGGAAATTGCCGCAAGTTACCATGGTGCGTTTGAAACTTCGTGGACCGACGACTTTAGCCTCTAGTTGCAGCTTCCAGCGCTTTTTCGGTCGCGGCCAATAACGCTTCCGCGCCAACCGGTCTGCCAGTGGCCTTCGTCATCCACAGATCAGGGGTGAGCCGGCCCATGGTCGCCATACGCTCGAATTCAGGCCCAATGCTACCGGCTTTTTCCATTTGTTCTTCAATCTGAAAAGAAATTAAGTGTCCGATAGGGTAATCGGGCAGATAAAGGAATGTATCGATCATGTGGGAATACACGGCCAGCAGAATGACATCGTGGATACCGAACACCGGCGCGTAAAAGCGATTCCATGTGTCCTTCGCGATTTGGATCACCGCCTGCTTGAGTTCCGCAGGCGTGGCTTCGCGGTGTTCATACATCCAATGCCACACTGCCATATCCACCAGCGCGACTGCGCTGATTTCGCATGTCGCCCAGAAGTCGTTCAATATTTTCTCCGCCTTGCTCCGCGCGTCCGGTGCAGGCAGATCAAGCAGTTCGAGATCGTGGCCTTGGAACAAGAAGGCAAATGCTTCGGTAAACGAAGTATTCGGAACACCGCGCATCACCGTAGAATCCACATCGTTCAGCGAAAATACCTGCTCGACGTTGTGGCCCATCTCGTGGGCCGCGACATTGAAACTCTGGTAGTCCATGCCGGTTTTTGCGACACGCGTGCGCAAGTGAGCTTTCTCTGAACGCATCCCTGCACTCATGGCATGGCCTGATCCACGGGCGGGATCCACGCTGATCTTGCTCGCCAGATACTGAGCGCGGTGGGCGGAAAAGCCGAGTTTGCCGAGAAGGTTGGGGATGTCTTTTTCATACGCAACCGGATCCGGATACCGTCGCGCGACAATCTGGTTCAACTCGTCGTCGGTATGCGCGCTTGCCGGACGAAAACCGCTGTACCAAATATCAAAAGGTTCGAGCGGCCTGCCAAGCCGCGATTTAATAAGTTCTGCGACTCGTCCCATCAGCGGCGAGGTCAGAACCTGTTCCAGCATCGCCCGCACTCGTGTTTCGGGAATCTCCCGGTCTTCGTCAAACCGCCGCGCGATGTGAGTGGGCGCCGTCGGTGAGTATGGGTCAGCCTTTGCGGCAGCGTGAAATGTCTTGAGCAGCATGGCGTAGCGCGTATCGGGTTCGCGCTCGTCACTGGGTGACAGGTTCGACGGTAATGCATCGTCCCAGTCTTTGACACCCGCTGCCTTTACGGCATTCGTGAACGGATTCCAGTCCACCGTCGGATCATTAATCACTACTTTCGGAATGGTTTGCTGAATTATCTGTTCCATCACCCGCTGGATCATTCGTTGCTTACGCAGCCCATTTTCCTCAGCGCGATAATTGGATTTGATTTCGTCGCGCAATCCCCAGTGGCTGAGCAAACGCATTTTTGCCGGAAAGTACCGCTTGCCTGTTTCATCAACAAGATGATGCATCCAAATGTTGTACTCAGAAATATAACGGCCGGACACAGCCTCCGCTTGCGTGACTGCTTGGTTCACCCAAGCGGGAATGCGCTTGTCGAAGCGTTGCGCGAGTCGAATCTCCGCCCACTCGCGGCGCGAACGTCGCTCCGCGCCTTTCGTGCGCTCTTCCAACGTAGTTAGAGGGAAATTCAAAAGAACCACAAAACCGAGCTTGTTATCGAACATGTCGTCGGTCATATGCGCGCCGGGATAATACCCGCCGAACATTTCGTCCACCGGGAGGACCGGGCCAAGATCAAGATCTAATTGCTCGCGAAAAGTGCGGTAAATTTCGTGCATGTGACCATCGAGTTGCTCAAAGAGAACCTCGAATCGTCGGAAGAGCGCATCCACGGCGGCCGAACTCGCTGCGAAGTGCATGCGTACGAATTCCTCGAACACAGACTGATCGCCATCGCTGTCACGCCAGAACGCGGCCACCTGACTCAAGCCACGATTCACGCGCGCTCGCGAGGACTCGGCGTGCGTGCCAACCATCTCGGCTTCCATTTTTCTCACAGATTCGCCCATCCACCCTGGAACGGGGTTTTGGCCGGTGGTTTCGAGGATTGCAGTAGTCGCCATCAAATGCTCCTAAATTCTCGTGCGGGGAAACACTATTTAGGTTTTCGCACGGACGCCTCCGGCCTGGGGTACGCCAGAGAGTTGCTAATTTCAAAAATTTCATTGGCTGCGAAATCAGGGAACGGCATTTTGCCAGCCGCTCGCCATTCGCGAACTTTCTTTTCAGCTTCGGCCGCTTTCTCTTTATTCAAACCTGTGTCTTGCCCGAGGTAAACCGTCTGCGACGGAAAAGCCAAGCCCGTGCCTGAAGCTTCCACGATGTCCATGATCCATAGCAGCAGATCTTCTTGTATCGCGACAAACTCAGGCGCTTGGGTGGTCAGAACGAAACAGAAAATTTCCAGGGTCAATGAACTCGCGTCGAAGGCCACAAAGCGAATGCGTGCGCCGTCGGTTTCTACCTTAGGGTGCTCGTAAAGCAGACGTCGAATTTCAGCTAGGACATAGCGAAGCTGATCCGCGGAAGTCTCGCACCGAAGGCCAAGCTTCATATTGAAAAGCATTTTGTCGCGCCGCGACAGGTTCTCAATATTCATCGTCGCCAGAGCGCCATTAGGAATGGACAGTTCCGTACGTTCGGGAGTTCTGAGCCGCGTTGAACGCAAGCTGATATCTTCCACCACTCCCTGGCGATCGCCCACGCGCAGCGTGTCGCCGACGCGGATAACTTCGTCTCCCAGAATGGACACGCCCCCGAAGAGATTTTCCAGAGTCTTCTGCGCGGCAAACGCGACGGCAATGCCGCCGATGCCCAGTCCCGCGAGCGCGGTGCTCATATTGAACCCAAACGTGCTGAGAATGGCGAGACTCGCAACCACAAAAATGGCCGCTTTGAGAATCCGTTCGCCTAGTAGCATGAGCGAACCGGTGCCAGTGCGGCCGGCATAAATTGCTCGTTGCCGCACACGCCGCAGGATCTGCTGAAGCACGCGCCATACCAGCCAACTGAGCGCCGCGATAAAGAACACGCCCGCCGTAATGACGTAGTAATGGCGAGGCAGCAATGGCAAGCGCAGGCGGATGATCAACATCCAATGTGTCCAGACGCTGATCACCATCCACAACGGCTTGACGATGGCCGCCCAAATCGCGGAGCCTTGCTTCTTCCGTATTCGCAGATAGAGGTAGCGTGGGACATCGAGCAGGCGGGTCAATAGCCATCCGATCCCGACTGCCAGAGGAATCGCGAGGAAGATGGCAATCCATTGCCACAGGGCCAACCCGGTCAATTCGTGGCCGGCCAAGAATGTGGGCAGCTTGGACTCGACCTGATGGACTTCCAATTGATCGTAGAGTTCGGGCACGCGCGCTAGAGTTTCTTCAGAGAACAGCCAGACCTTGACGCTATCTTGGCCGGTCACGCGCACGAGGGTAAGATTGGCCTCGATGTCGCCAGCCTTGAGTGTGCCCAAGTCTTGACGGTCAGGGGTGAGCCCTTCCTGTGGATTTCCGTCAGGCGCGTTACTGATGCGCCGCACGCTGCCCTTGTAGGCTTCGTCAAGCACATCTTTGAGTTGCGTCGCCAATTCCTCGGACTGAACTTGATGCTTAGTGGGCGGCAGTTGCAGATATTGCACGGCTAGCGTGTAGTTGTGCGACTGGGCCGCTTGGAGGAAGCCGAACACCGTTCCGCTGGGTGTATCCCGTCCTAACGGGTCCGGTTGGGCCGCCGGGGTTGCGTTGGGTCCGTTGGTGAGTTGTTGAAGAAGCTGGGCGGATGCAGAAAGGGACAATGCCAGCAAGACGACGATCGACAGTATCGTCCAAACCGAAATCGTTTTTTGCGTAGGCGTCTTCATGAATCTTGCTGGCACAGCCTTCTCTTTGTGCTCAAGCGAGTTATTGTATCGAATGCAGACGCCTTAACGCTTCTTGGGCCGATAGATGTCAGTGGCCGTGCCAAAGAAAACTTCCGCGGAGAACATGACCGTCTCTGACAATGTGGGGTGGGGGTGGATGGTCAGTGCCAAGTCCGTAGCGCAAGCGCCCATCTCGATTGCCAACACGCCCTCGGCGATAAGTTCGCCAGCGCCCACGCCGACCATTCCGACGCCGAGAACTCGCTCAGTTTTCGGATCGATAATCAACTTCGTCATCCCTTCGGTGCGATCGAGGGTAAGAGCGCGTCCTGAAGCGGCCCACGGAAATTTTGCGACAGCGATTTCGCGATTATCTTTTTGCGCCTGAGTTTCGGTCAGGCCCGCCCATGCGATCTCCGGATCGGTAAAGACGACCGCGGGAATGGCATTTGGCTCGAAAGCGACTTTGTGTCCGGCGATCGCTTCGATGGCAGTTCGGCCTTCATGCGACGCTTTATGCGCCAGCATGGGTTCTCCGGCAACATCGCCGATAGCATAGATGGCTGGATCGTCGGTCTGGCGCTGGGGGTTGATTTTGATGAACCCTTTTGCGTCGAGCTGAACTTGCGTCTTATCGAGGCCAGGGATTTCGGAATTCGGTTTGCGTCCAACTGATACTAAAACTTTATCGAAGATGCGTTCTTTTTCTTTCACGTCGGGACCATCGAAAGTCACGCGTATGCCATTGGCTTCTTCTTTGACACCAGCGACCGTGGTATTCAGCATGATTGAATCGAAGGCTTTTTCGAGGCGCTTGTGCAGCGGAAGTACGAGGTCGCGGTCCGCGCCGGGAAGAAGTCCAGGAAGCATTTCAACAACGGAAACTTTGGAGCCAAGCGCAGCATAGACTGTACCGAGTTCTAAGCCGATGTAGCCGCCGCCAATAACGAGAAGTGTCCCGGGGACATCGCGCAAATCAAGGGCTGATGTGGAATCGAGCATCCGCGGCGTGTCGAGCTTGAGGCTGGCAATGATCGCCGGACGCGAACCGGTGGCGAGGACAATGCGATCAAAGCTGAGTGATTCGACACTGCCGTCATTCTTTGTGATGCGAAGCGCGCTTGAGTTTTCGAAACCTGCGGTGCCTTGAATATATGTGACCTTGCGCTGCTTGGAGAGCTGGCCGAGACCTCCGGTAAGTTTCTTAACGACTCCTTCTTTCCAGGATCGCAGTTGCCCAAGATCGATTTTTGGATCGGTGAATTCAACGCCCCAATCTTTGGCATGACGCGATTCGTCGATTAATTTGGCGACGTGGAGAAGAGCCTTGGACGGAATGCACCCGCGGTAGAGGCAGACGCCACCGGGATTGATTTCCGGATCAATGAGAGTAACATTCATGCCGAGATCGGCGGCGAGAAATGCAGCCGCGTAGCCGCCGGGCCCCCCACCTACGACCGCGATGCGCAAGTTAGAAGATTCAGTCATTGTTTTTTCGCTCACCGCAGAGAACGAAGAGCCCTAGAATTTAAAGTCTGTTCTCGGCGTACTCTGCGCGCTCGGCGGTTGAAATTTATCCTTGCACGGACAGCAAGAACGGCTGCTCGAACGCTTCAGCGATCCAGCGCAGAAAACGGGCCGCATCGGCGCCATCAATCAAGCGGTGATCGTAAGAGAGCGAAAGAGGCAGCACGAGGCGCGCTTCGAACTTTCCATTCATCCAGACCGGTTCCATGCTCGAACGGGATAAACCGAGAATCGCGACTTCAGGATGGTTCACAATCGGTGAAAACCCTGTGCCGCCAATTCCACCTAGATTTGTGATCGTGAAGGTGCCGCCTTCCATGTCCGCAGGCTGGAGTTTTTTTTCTTTGGCTTTCTTTGACATTTGTGTCAATTCGGCTGCGAGCTCGACGATATTCTTCTTGTCCACATCGCGAATGACCGGAACCAGCAAGCCGCGGTCGGTATCTACGGCGACACCGATGTTGATGTATTGCTTGTAAACGACTTCCTCTTTCGCCATGTCAATGCTGGCGTTGAACTGCGGGAAAACCTTGAGAGCAGACGCGCATACTTTCAGGGCGATGGCGGTCACCGTCATTTTGCCGCCAGCTTCTTCAGCTTTGGGCGCAAAACGGGCGCGAAGCTGTTCGAGTTCGGTGATGTCGGCTTTGTCCTGCTGCGTAACGTGAGGAATGGTGTTCCAGGCTTCGCGAAGATGTTCGGCAGTCTTGCGGCGCACTCCACGCATCGCCACGCGTTCGATCTTTCCCCACTTGGAGAAATCAGGCAGCGCGGGCTCAGCAAAGTGAGCTACCTCCGACGCTGAAGCGGCTACTGCGAGCAACGATTTTGCATGAGCCTTGACATCGTCTTCGCTGATGCGCCCGCCGGGCCCGGAACCCGGCACTTTATTAATATCGACGCCTACCTCGCGCGCCAGACGCCGCACTGATGGGGCCGCTGGTACAGGTTCACCATGTTCCGAACCCGCAACCTTGCCGAGTTGCGAAGGCATGCTGAAGGAAGGGAGCGCCATCGTTGCCGGAGCATCAGGTTTGAAAACTTCTTCTTCGGTCTTGCCTTCCGCCTGCACTGCCATCTGGTACGCCAGCCTTGCACTATGTTGTCCAGAGACATGTTCGACCGGAAGGTGCTTTGGCTTTTCAGGAAGCGCAACAGCTCCGCCCTCAAGCGTGAAGATCACTTGCCCAACCTTCACCTTTTCGCCCGCCTTCACGCGGATGTCTTTCACCGTCCCACTCACCGAAGAGGGCACTTCGACAACTGCCTTGTCGGTTTCCAGTTCCATCACCGGCTGGCCCTCCGAAACGCGCGTCCCCGGCGAGATCATGAGTCGGACTAAGTCGCCTTGGTGTATGTTTTCGCCGAGTGCGGGAAGGCGAAATTCCGACGGGCCCGTTGTATCGCCCGAGGCAACCGCATTGGGAGTTGCGACGGGCGCCGGTTGCGCCGCTGCGCCGGCGTTAGGCGTACCCGGTGGGGGCGCACTCACGGGATCGCTCTTCCGAGCGGGATTGGCAGGGGCAGTCTTGGCGGCAGCCTCTACCTTTCCAACTGCGCCGTTCTCCACTGTAAAGATGACCTGCCCGACCTTTACCTTGTCACCCTCTTTCACGCGTATGTCTTTCACTTTGCCCGTAAGCGACGAGGGAACTTCCACCACGGCCTTATCGGTCTCCAACTCCATCACGGGCTGACCCTCTGTAATGCTGGCGCCAGGAGAAATCAGCAAGCGAACGAGATCCCCCTGATGAATATTCTCGCCAAGTTCTGGAAGCTTAAAATCGGTCACGCCACATTCCCTTTCGTGTTTGCCGGCAAATTTAAGATGAAGATGCCCGCGCTGCTCAGCTGATTGCTGGATTCAATTTTTCCGGATTGATTGCGAGTTCCTTGACGGCTTTCTGCACCGCATCGGTAGCAATCTGGTTTTCCCTGGCCAAAGCGCTCAGAGTCGCCAGCACAATGTGCTTTGCATCCACTTCAAAGAAATCTCGCAGCGCGGCCCGGTTCTCGCTGCGGCCAAAGCCGTCCGTGCCCAGTGCCGTGAGCCGGCGAGGGACCCATTGCGCAATCGATTCCGGCAACACTTTCATATAGTCCGACGCCGCCACGAACACGCCGGGCGCGTCTTTCAGCGTTTGCGTGACATACGGAACTCGCGGGACGGCTCCAGGATGCAGCATGTTCCACCGCTCGCAATCGTTGCCATCCCGGTAAAGCTCCTTGTAGCTGGTGACGCTCCAAACATCGACGGCAACACCGTAATTCTCTTCCAGTATCTGCGCGGCTTTAAGGACTTCGTACATGATGGTGCCGCTGCCCAGCAATTGGGCTCTCAACTTTGAGTCCTTCTTATTCGAAACTTTGAAGCGGTATAAGCCCTTGAGAATTCCCTCCCGCACGTGCCCGCCAGCAGGCATTTCCGGCATGGGCAATGGCTCGTTGGTCACGGTGAGGTAATAGAAGATGGATTCCTGGTCAACATACATTCGCTTGATGCCGTCCTGGATAATAACGGCGATTTCGTAAGCGAATGAGGGATCGTAGGCCATCAAATTCGGCACAGGCAATGCGAGCACATGACTGTGCCCGTCCTGATGTTGTAAGCCCTCGCCGGCCAGTGTCGTACGGCCAGCGGTGCCCCCGATCAGGAATCCGCGTGTACGCATATCGGCCGCCGCCCAAATGAGATCGCCAATGCGCTGGAAGCCAAACATTGAGTAATAAATAAAAAACGGAATCGTGTTGATTCCGTGATTGGCATAAGCCGTGCCTGCCGCGATAAACGAACACATGGATCCGGCTTCCGTGATGCCTTCTTCCAGAATCTGGCCGTCCTTTGCCTCTTTGTAGTAAAGGAGGGTATCCATGTCCACCGGCTCATAGAGCTGGCCGACGCTCGAGTAGATACCGACCTGACGGAACAGAGCTTCCATTCCGAAGGTGCGAGCTTCGTCGGGGATAATGGGAACGATGAGTTTGCCGATTTCCGGGTCGCGCAGCAATTTGGCCAGCAACCGTACGAACACCATGGTGGTCGAGACTTCGCGATTTTCTGTTCCTTTGTAGAATTCTTCAAAGTGCGATTCCGCTACCGCGGCCATGGGTTTCGCGCGAAGTTTTCTCTGCGGCATGTATCCGCCGAGCTGTTTACGGCGGGCCTGCATGTAGCGGATTTCGGGGCTATCATCTGGCGGGCGATAGAACGGCGCAGCATGAAGTTCTTCATCGGGAATAGGAATGCCAAAGCGTGAGCGAAAAACAGCTAGCTCGTCATCATTTAACTTTTTCTGCTGATGGGTTATATTCTTGCCTTCCCCTGCTTCGCCTAAACCGTAGCCCTTGATCGTTTTTGCCAGGATGATCGTCGGCGAGCCTGTGTGGTCAACGGCTGCCCGGTAGGCCGCGTGCACCTTGATGGGATCGTGGCCACCAAGACGCATCCGAGCCAATTGCTCATCGGAAAGGTGTTCAACCATTTTCAGCAGACGCGGATCGCTGCCGAAGAGGTTGTGACGGAAGTATGCGCCACTTTCGACGAAATACTTTTGGTATTGGCCGTCGCTGATTTCGCCTAGACGCTTGACCAGCAGGCCATCCCGGTCGTTTTGTATGAGCGTGTCCCAGTCGCCGCCCCATACCACTTTAAGCACGTTCCAGCCCGCGCCACGGAAAATGGCTTCCAGTTCCTGAATGATTTTTCCGTTGCCCCGAACCGGGCCGTCGAGCCGCTGGAGGTTGCAGTTGACCACGAAGATCAAATTGTCGAGCTTTTCCCGCGATGCCAGGGTTATGGATCCCAACGATTCGGGCTCATCCATTTCGCCGTCGCCCGTAAAAGCCCAAACCTTTCCGCCCGTAGCTTGTTTGAGTCCCCGATTTTCCAGATAACGAATGAAGCGCGCGTGGTAAATCGCCTGAATCGGCCCCAATCCCATCGAGACGGTGGGAAACTCCCAGAAGTCCTGCATCAGCCAAGGATGAGGATAAGAAGACAGTCCGCCGCCGGGTTTGAGCTCACGCCTGAAATTCTGCAATTGCTCAATGCTGAGCCGACCTTCAAGGTAAGCGCGCGAATAAATCCCAGGCGCAGCATGTCCTTGAAAATAAACTACATCGCGATCGCCACTTTCCGTTTCTGCGCGGAAGAAGTGATTAAAAGCGACCTCATACAGGGTTGCCGCCGACGCAAACGTCGAGATATGACCGCCGATACCCTCCTGCAACTTATTGGCACGAACTACCATGGCGAGCGCATTCCAACGAACCAAGCTCTTAATGCGCCGCTCCATGTCCTGGCTGCCAGGAAAAGGAGGCTGCTGCCGGACGGAAATCGTATTTTGATAAGGCGTGGTCGCCGTAAAAGGCAAGTTGACCCCAGCCGATAAGCGCGCATGCAACGACAATTGCTGGATCAGCCGCCCGGCACGTTCCGGTCCCCCTTTGGAAAGCACATAGTCCAAAGAATCCAACCATTCACGCGTTTCAATAACTTCCAGTCCGTTGGTCTTTTGTGTCTCGGCCACGTCGAGGATTTTCTCCAAGTTCAAGGATGGGAACTAATAATCATAATAGAGAGCGCCGATTTCTGCTGGCACCAAGGGCATATATAGGGATGGCACATTGTTACAAGGCTGCAAGAATGCAAGAAATTTCTGCCTCCTGGACCGTTGGTAGATCATCAAACGACCCAGAAAACATGAAATAATCCTGATTTGCAGCAGTTCTATTAAGGAGAATCCTATGCCCACCAAGACCGCATCCGGCAACCATCAGAAAGTCACTGCCCAACCCCGTTTGCATCAAAGCGCTGGCGTGATTCAGGAATATGGAACCGTCACTCACGCGCTACCGCTCGATTTGGAGGAACCGGTACGTTTGGAGATGACCGAGCAACTCAATCTCATGCTCGCCGACACCATGACTCTGCGCGACCTCTACAAGAAATCGCATTGGCAGGTTTCCGGCCCCACGTTTTATCAGTTGCATCTTTTGTTCGACAAGCATTACGACGAGCAGGTTGAACTGGTGGACGGGATCGCAGAACGCATTGCCTTACTCGGCGGCTTACCGATCGCAATGGCTCACGATGTGGCGGAAACGACTCGTATTGATAGACCGCCAAAGGGCCGCGAAGAAGTTCCTGTCCAGATCTCCCGTTTGATTGACGCCCACCACACCATCATCGGCCATTGCCGCCAGTTGGCTCGACGCGCATCTGCCTTGGGCGATGAAGGCACGAACGATCTTGTTGTTAGCGATATTCTGCGCACCAATGAATTGCAAGCGTGGTTCCTCAGCGAACACCTGGTGGATATGCCTCTAGTGAAAGCGGATCGCTACGAAAAGGCTGGCTAGGCGAAAGACTTACTAAGACTTGAGCACGGCCATAACAATCAGCACCACGGGCAAGTAAATTACCGAGGCGTGCAGTAGTCTGCTGGCCATCACTTTAGAGGCGGATGCCGATAGCTTAAGTGAGTGGTAAAGCAGGAATCCGCCTGCCAGCATCATTCCGATGCTGTAGGCAGCGCCGCCTCGATCTACCAGCGGGAGCATGGTAGTGATTATGAGGACGACGGTAAAAACCAGAATCTCCGCGCGAGTAAACTTCGAATCCTGGTCGAAGCGCGGCAGCATACGATAGCCGGCGCGCTCATAGTCATCGCGATACATAATAGCGATGGCGAGGAAGTGGGGAAACTGCCACAAGAATAGGATCGCGAACAGATACCAGGCGTGTAGGCTGATGCTGGCGGCAGCGCCAGCCCAGCCGATTAGCGTCGGCATTGCGCCGGGAAAGGCTCCGAGCAGCGTGCAAAGCGGCGTCTTCCTCTTGAGAGGTGTATAGATCAGGAGATAGGAAAGCAGCGTTGAAACCGCCAGTGCCGCGGCCAGCCGATTCACCGTGAGAGCGAGATAAATTCCTCCAGCCAGGCTCATCGACACACCGAACACAAAAGCTTCCAAAGGACTTACGCGTCCGGAGGGAAGTGGCCGATTCGCCGTGCGCCGCATCTGCCCATCCCAAACCCGCTCCATCCACTGATTCAGGGTCGCTGTTCCGCTCGCTACCAGCAATGTTCCAATCAGCGTGCGAACTAACCCTGCCCAGCGGAACCCACCTTGACTACCCAGGTAGTAGCCAGCGGACGTCGTCATCAGAATGAGAAGGTTGACTTCGGGCTTAGTCAGCGTGTAATAGTCCCGCAACTTGGAGACAACGAGGGACGACTGCGTCACATCGGGAGAAGCCACTGTTTGAGTAGATGCCATGATTCGGTCGTTACCAGCTACGCTCGGAATCAGCAGCGTCTTCCGGATTTACAAATTGATTGCGCTTACGATACGCCATCACAGTCACACCCACCGAGAGAAACGCCGGGGGAATGACCAGCATCAGTATGCCGCTGCGCAGCGCTTGAATAACGCGTTGCCCAGCCGACGCAGCCTGCGTGTAGCAAAGGGCGCAACTTTGCGCCTGAGCGACTGGTAATGCGAGAGCCAAAAGACCTGCTCCCAATGCCCAGCGCCATGCCCGAGTCTGCATAAAGTCTCTCACTCGCACCCCTGTCTCAATCGGAACCTTCAATGATAACTCGAATATGGCGCGCCGCCTACAATCCGAAAAGCATCGGGCCAGCTATATTGCAAGGCAGCCAGCACAAACAAAATGAAAATGGAGACGAAGAGCAGCAGCGCACGGTTCTCGCTCCATAAGTGCATAAAAAAGAGAATGCCGAGCGCAGCTTCCAGCATCGCCAGGAGCAACATGCGAACAAACATCTCCGAATAGCTGGCGGAGTGATAAGCCACAACAAATTGCAACCCTGCGATGGCCAGAATGCAAACATATACGACCAGATACCGGCCCATGCCGCTCACTTGATCATTGGTGCTCATGATTCGGCTCCTGCCTAAATTTAGTGACTCAAGTTCAAAAGATAGATGAACGGAACCACGAACATCCAAACCAAATCCACAAAGTGCCAATAAAGCCCGAGCACCTCAATATCGTCGGCGTTGTAGCGTCCGCCTTGATATCGAATACCCACGACGATCAAGGCAATCACGCCGCAAGTCACGTGGAATAAGTGAAGGCCGGTGACGCTGTAAAACGCCGACCCAAAAAGTCCCGTGCCCCACGGGTTCTTAAAGATCGTCATGCCCTCATCCATGAGTTGAGACCATTCCCGCAAGTGGAGCAGACCGAATACGATACCCAAGGTCGCGGTAATTATGATCCACCGGAACGCTCCCGCCTTGTCGCCGGCGCGCGCGGATCGGATGCCAATCAGCATGGTCAAACTGCTGGTGATCAGAATAAACGTCATGATGGCGACGTTCGTGATGCTATGAAAAGGCGTCGGCCAATTCGGTGTGGAGTTGCGCAAAAATCCGTAGGCGACCAGGCAGGCCGCAAAACTCATGGCGTCGGAGATGATGAATAGCCACATCGCAAGCTTTTTCGAAGGAATGGAAAACGGTGACGGTTCCATGGCTCCGGCTTGATGCGCTCCGAGGGCGATATTGGCGTGGCTCACAATGCCTCCTGAAATGTTGTCGGTCCTAAATCTTGCTCCAAAGCACAAACAAAAGGTACAGCCACAAGACGTCCATAAAATGCCAGTAGTGCGATGTTGCATCGAGCGTGCTTTTGCGCAGAATGCCTTTATGGAACCGGCGGATCACATAACCCAGTCCCAGCAATCCGCCCAGCACATGCAGGGCATGAATGGTCGTGAACACATAAAAGAATGAGCTATTCGGGCTGGTCGCAATGTATAGTCCCTGCGCACGCAATTGCAGCCATGCGATATATTGCCCAGCCACAAAAAGCAGCCCCAAGGCTAGCGTGGCGTGCAGCCAAAACGCAGACTTCTCCGAAGTCGTGCCTCGCATGTAACCGCCAATCTGCTTGCGGGCCGCTTCGAGCGTGAAGCTGCTTACCAGCAACACCAGCGTGTTCCAATAAAGAATAGGAGGCAGGATTAAGTGTTTCCAATCGGGAGCGCCACCTTTACGAACGATCAAAGCGCTGGTAAACGCGATGAAACTCATGGTGATCGCTGCGATTCCCACCCAAACCGCGGTCGTCGCGGGTGGCGGAGAATAGCTGTCCAATCGCCTGAGGTCTCCGTCGGCAACCGCAATGCCCCCCCCACCGCCGGAAGCGGCCCGAGGTGCGCGTGTCAAATCGATCTTTGATGGCTCGTGAACCGGCGGTTCGTGAATCGTCGTTGCCATGACTACTTTTCATCTCCCGGTGTTGCCACTTGTTCGGGCGAGGTTTGCATCACATAATCACCCAGCGAACCTTGCACTCCGTACTGGTAGGGATCGTGATAAACGACAATGTGTTTGCCGTTGAAGTTATTCCACGCGGGCGGCGAATCGGTGGACCATTCCAGCGACGTTGCTTCCCACGGATTCTCGGAAGCTTTAGCGCCCCAGAAGCGGCTGTGGATTAGGTTGTAAAGGAAGATGAGCTGTGCGAAGCCAGTAAACAGCGCCGCCACCGTGACGAATTGGTGGACCGGAATAAGCTTCTGCAAATAGTCGTCGGTGAAGGCCTGATAACGGCGGATATTGGCCGCCAATCCCAGATAGTGGAACGGCATGAATAAGGCGTAGGCCCCTACAAACGACATCCAGAAATGGACCTTGCCCAGGGTTTCGTTCATCATGCGGCCTGTCATCTTGGGGAACCAGAAATAAGTGCCCGCAAAAATTCCGAACATCGCCGCTACGCCCATTACCATGTGGAAATGGCCCACGACAAAGTATGTCGCGTGCAACAGGATATCGAGCGAGGGTTGCGCAAGGAAAAATCCGCTGACCCCGCCGCTGATGAACATGGAAATGAAGCCAAGCGAAAACAGCGACGCTGCATTAATTCGTAAGCGCGAACCATAGAGGCTGCCCAGCCAGATCAGGACGATGATGGTCGCCGGAATTGTGATGACGAGCGTCGGAAACGAAAACACGAGAGCCGAGAACGGATTCATGCCGCTCAAAAACATGTGATGGCCGTAAACCACGTAGCTCAAGAATCCAATGCCCATCATGCAATAAATCAGTACGCGATGACTGAGCATGGGCTTGCGCATGCTCGTGACCAGAATGTGCGAAACCACGCCCATGGCAGGAACAATGGCGATATAAACCTCGGGATGCCCGAAAAACCAGAATAGGTGCTGCCACAGAAGCGTCGAACCACCAGAGTGGGGCAGCATCTTGTCGTTGATTACGAGGCCCGAAGGAATAAAGAAGCTTGTGCCAGCGACGTGATCCAGAATCAACAGAATGCAGGCCGGAAGAAGCACAGCAAATGCCGTCAAACCGATGCAGGAAGTAATGAACCATGCCCAGGCCGAAAGCGGCAGACGCATGAGCGACATACCCTTGGTTCGCATATCGAGCGTGGTGGAGATGAAGTTCAGAGCACCCAGCAACTGGCCGATACAGAATAAACCGATGGAAGCTGCCCAGAGCACGGCTCCCGTACCCTGCCCCGGACCAGAAGCCGAGCCGACAGCGCTCAACGGCGCATACTGCGTCCAGCCGCCCAGTGTCGGGCCATCGCCGACGACAAATGAAGCGACTAACACAAGAAAAGCCACGAACGTTACCCAAAACGACATCATGTTGAAACGGGGAAATGGCATGTCTTCAGCGCCGACCTGGATAGGCAAAAAGAAGTTGCCGAAGGCCGCAAACGGTGCCGTGGTTAAAACGAAAAACACCATGATCGTGCCGTGCATGGTCATCAATTGCAGATAGAACTCGGGCGTGATTACGCCCCCGGGGGCACCATTGCTCGAAAGAAGCTGTGCTCCGGGAATGGCCGCGCTGGTCCACGCGAGGTGGATGCGCATGATCCAGGATAGAAACATGCCGAAGAATGCGGCCACTAGGGCCAGCGCATAGTACTGCTTGCCGATCACTTTATGGTCCGTGCTAAAGATGTGCTTACGAATAAAAGTGGTCGGCGGACCGTGATGCGTCGCGTGAGATACATCGTGCATGCCACTCACCTCGAGAAAATTTGTGGCTCATTCCCGATCCGGAAATGGCCTAGTGATTTACTGTAATGCCGCTTCTTGCTTGAGCCAATTGTCGTAATCGGACTGCGACATCACTTCGAGATACGCCTTCATGTTGTAATGACCGAGTCCGCACAATTGGGTGCAGACGATCTCGTACTTGCCGACCTTGGTCGCGGTAAAATGCAGAGACAAATCCAAGCCGGGGACAAAGTCCTGTTGCACGCGCAATTCAGGAACAAAAAATGAGTGACCTAGATCCTTCGAATGCATCAGGAGGTGGATCTCCTTGTTGACCGGAATCGCCATCTCGGCGGCGACGATATCGTCTTTAGAGTCGGGGTCGTTGGTGGTGTCGAGGCCAAAATAGTTCTGATTGCCTTCATTGATGAGATCTGCATGCAGAGGTCCAAATTTCCCGTCGGGGCCGGGATAGCGAAAATAGAAAGCGAACTGCCCCGCTTGCACTTGGACCGGCAGTGCGTCCGCCGCCGGAGGATCGAAATAAACGCTCGCCCAAGCTTTCGTTCCGAAAACACCAAGCGCGAGAACTTCGGTGCCCACCAAGAGGAATCCGGCGATCACCATCGCCTTCGCGCCGCCCGGAAAGTAGCCGAGCTTATCTTTCGTCGTGTGATTGCCAAATGACCAGATGAACCAGGCGAGCAGGATTTGCGAGGCCAAAAATGCAACCCCTGCTTCGATCATGGTGTCTTTCATTTGGTGGTCGATAAGATAGCCGTGCGTTGAGATATCCTGCGGTGCGGCCGTAAACCAGCTATTGGCAATGATGGGATAAGCCGAAGCAATTGCAATAACGAAAATCGTGACCGCGACAAACTTGGCCATGACGGCGCCTCCGAGCGAATTGAACGCTTACTGAGACCGGAACCGGGAGTCCGGATTTTCAAATCTCTCTCGTAAGGGCCCCGGAAAGATTTAAAAATCCGGCCGCCGCAATGTACTAGCGGCGGCCGTAGGTGTCAAGCTCATTTTGCCTTGAAAGTAAAGTCTGCGGTTGCAGCTTTGCCCGCCGCTACTGTGACCTGTTGTGTCTGTGTCCCATAGGTTTCCTGCCACGCCGTAAGAGTGTAGCTTCCGGGAGCGACATTCGACAGCGAGAATGCGCCACTGTCGTCGCTCACGCCATAAGGACCCTTGACGACGGCGATGAAGCCATGCATCCAAGGGTGGATGTTGCACTTCACCGGAACCGCAATTTCTTCATTCGCCCAAGTCACGTCAAACGGCGCAGAGCCCGGAGGTTGAGATTTGTTCCACTCCTGATTTTTTGTCGGCTGCGGATGGATGTTGTGCGAGGTCGAGTCGGCGTTGACGACTTTCATGTGCTGCCCGGCATCTACACCAACAACGTGCGGAATGTATTGGCACCCTTTCTGCGTCAATGTCACATCGCCAGACATTGCAGTCTCGTTACCGCTAAGACCCTGGCTGATGTAAACCACCACGTTGGCCAATCCGCCGTTCGCACCTGCTATGACCGCCTCCATAGTGGCGGGCTTGTCCTTATGGATGGCCGCGCAGCTTGGCTCCTTGGACATATCGATACCTCTTTGGTGAGGGGCCGTACCATCAAGCTTCACTGTGCCCGAGATGCTCGATCCGGCCGGAGGAGCCGCGCTCACGCTACTGCACAACATCAGGACGGCTACCGCACCCAACACTACAACTGATAGTACCAACGACGATTTTTGATACCGGTTCATGAATTTATTCTCCTCAGAGCTAGATTTTACGGTTGACCGCCCGATGACGGAGCCGGAGCCGGAGGCGCAGGCGCGTTCGGATCAATCGGTTTCAACCCGAGCTGTTTTGCGATTGCGCGCTCTTTCATATTGTATGCATTCTTCGGTTGAAGAGTGCGCAGGTAAAAGACCAGATCCCAAGCCTCTTCCGGTTTCACGTTATCGGAAAACGACGGCATGGGTGTGCCATCCAGACCGGTCATGAAAATCTTGTAGATGTCCCGGTCGGTGCTGCCGCACTTGGGACGCGAACCTTCCGTGAAGTTGTACGGTTTGATCGGACGATTGAAGTCATCCTGCAAAGTGTCCGAGGAGGGGCCATTCGCACGGCCTTCCACGCCGTGACACTTCCAGCATTCCAACTTCTGGAATAGGGCTTGTCCGGACTTGACGCGATCTGCCGTTACTTCCGGTTCGGGCCCGATTTCGAGCGGAGTGCCAGGTTTTTCTGTCACCCACTTCGACGAGAAGTGCTTCACGTATGCCACCAAGTCAACTTTGTCCTGATTTGTGAGCTGGTTCCAGATCGGCATCACAGAACGGTCGAATCCACGGCCGATGGAATCGTACAAATCCTGATCGGTCGGTAGCGATCCGCTCGGCGTAGAGCGGCACTTGAACTGGCCCAATGTGAAATTGCGGGGTTGTGGGTCGAGCCATTGTGCGTTTTCGCCCGCGCCGTCACCCTCCACTCCGTGGCAACCGACACAGTAGCGGCGGTAATTTGCCTTGGCGTCGGCAGCGTGCCCGCTGTACTTGCCGACGTGAGCTTCCATATTCAACCGCTGGTCTTCTTGGTACTGCGTCATTTGCGCCCAGGAGACCGCGGACATTAGAAGCAGCATTCCTGCTGCCAGCAATAGCGATGACTTCATTAATTTTGTTTTCATCGGCATCTCTCTCCTAGAACGCAAAGTCAAATCCGAGCAAGAGTTCACTGCTGGTCAGGTCGGTTCCGTCGGGAGCAGCTTTGCTCTGACGAAGCCAGTTGTACTCGTTGTGCCAGGCAAAACCCGCCCGACTGGTCATAATGGGCATGTAGCGATATCCAATGGTGAAGGTTTGAATGTTACCCGCATCAGACGGCGTCGTCGCCAATGATTGCTGCGACATGTTGATGCCTTCGTAGCGCCCAATGAAGATCAGCTGCGGGCTAAACACGTAGTGAGGTTCCACGAGGAAACCGTTCCACGTAGGGTTTCGCGCGCCCGCCGGGAGAGCATTGGAAGGCACATTCCCTGGGTAGGGCTGGTACGGTGACGTACCCGTTCCAAAGTACTTGTCATCCGAGCCGTGTTGGGTTACGACCTGGAAATCTAGCTTGCCCAAATAGAACTGGCCAGTGAAGCCATAACGACTGAAGCTCTTATTGCCAAAGCCTGTTCCCGGAATTAGCGTGCCTTCCGAGCTAAGGAATTGAGTAGGCGCTTCGCCGGTCATGGCGTAGAACCCAAGTCGCTGAACCCCAAGCTTGCCGGTATCAAAGGCCTGACTGGCCGTAAAGAAGCCCGAGTAGGAGTTGCCGTACGGCAATTGGGTCGTGCCGTCGTTCGAGCTAATCAAAGCGGCGGATACTCGACTTCGATCGTTGTAGGAATGTCCTAGCCATTCGACACCCAGCTGGTTATCGCCCATCTGACCGTAAAAATTGGTATCTCCAAGCGGAGTGAAATGATACAGCTGATAGACACCGCCGTTCCCAGTGAGAGTCAGGATACGCTTTTCTGAGAGCAGGTTGTCCAGTTCGAATTTGCCCAGCTTAATGTTGACCCATGAAGAGCCAAACACGTTATCCAATCGCGCCATGACGGTTTCAAAGTGGAAAGCTCCGGTTGAGTCCGAAGACGGAAGCAGGTAAAACGAAATGTTCTTATCGAGCGTGCCGGCGGTATGGAAATCGAGGCCGCTGAGATCAAAGCCGTGAGATGTGATTTGCACTTCGCCAGCATTCATACCGGCTGCAGTGTCGACTGACACCTTATCTTCGCTAACGCGATGCCATATCGGCGTCATGCGGAACGTCACCGGCCAATAAGCTGGATTTTGCCAGATCGGAGCGTCCCGGTCGTTCATCAATTGGTAGCCGTTGTCTTTGAACTTCTGCCCAAACTGGTTCAGCATCGGCCACGCTTCATGGCAGGCAGAACATCGTAGCCCGTACTTACGCGCAAAGGCAGGAATCGCATTCGCATTGCTGGAACCTGCGATCACAAAGCAGGCAAGGAAAAGCAAACCCGCGATAACCCTACGGGGGAGATTCATTCGATCCTCCTGAACCGGAAGCATTTTGAGAAAACAACTATACCGAGACCACACGCATTGACCGGGAGCTACTTCCTGATGCGTGTGAACGAACTAATTATCATGAGAAAAAAAATTGTGTCAAGAGGAAATGCTGAATAGTTTCGCAAAAGATAAAATTTAGCTCCACACTTCTTTACATTCGGGGCATGTATAAGGTTAGTGAATCGCACTTTGATTAAATCAAGAAATCATTGATTACCAGCAGCCACTGCCAGCAATTCATGGGACGGTTGACACTTTGATTAGAGAAAGAGTAACAATCGCATCGTATCCAGTTCGATCACCCGGGAAGAGTCTCTTGGTTCAAAAAAAATCGCGTCACAGCTTTTCTCAATTTTGTACGTTGAAGTGGTCGGGCCCTCTTTCTCTTCTTCGCCTGCTCTTGTGGTGTTCGCTACTGCTTTGCCTCGCCTCTTCAGCGGTTGAAGGCAAAGACAAGAAAACAAAGGAACAATTTGGCCTTGGCTTCACGGCAGAGGTTTCGGCTTCTACCGGCGAACTCACTGAAGCCGTGCAGGAAGTCGCCGGAGACGGCATTATTCAGGGCAGCAAGGAATATGACAAAGACCCCTACGTGGGCGGGGCTTCTACTGCCGGAAACTCGCCTCTATTTGAAAAATGGACTGGA
>JBEKTR010000010.1:0-31687 GCA_049515835.1 Terriglobales bacterium | reverse complement strand
GAGCAAGAGCGCGAAAAACTGCGACAACTGGAAGCCGATCTGGCACATATTGATCGCGTGAGTACGTTGGGCGAAATGGCAGCCTCACTGGCACACGAGATCAAGCAGCCGATCGCTGCCGCCATCACCAGCGCAAATACTTGCATTGAGTGGCTGGCTCACGACCCACCGAATCTGGATCGCGCTCGCGCGGCTGCGACGAGAATTGATAGGTACGGGAATCGTGCCGCCGAAATTATCGATCGGATGCGCTCGTTCTATAAGAAGTCCCCACCACAACGTGAGATGGTCGATGTGAACGGAATTATCCGCGAGATTCTCACACTGCTTAAAGGAGAGGCTACTCGATCGTCCATTGCAATGCGCACAGACCTTTACGGCGAATTGCCTAAAATCATGGTGGACCGTGTGCAATTGCAGCAGGTGTTCATGAACCTTATGCTTAACGGGATCGAAGCTATGGAGGACTCTGGAGGGGATCTTACCGTGAAGTCGGAAGTGCGGGACGGTCAACTGCACTTCTGCGTAAGTGACACGGGCGGGGGACTACCGACTGAGAACGTTGACCAGATATTCTCTGCGTTCTTTACTACCAAGCCGCGGGGAAGCGGCATGGGGTTGGCCATCAGTCGTTCTATTGTGGAGTCGCACGGCGGGCACTTATGGGCGAGCCCTAACGGTGGGAGGGGGGCAGTCTTCCATTTCACCTTGCCAATCCAGGCCCCGGAGTCATCGCCCTTGATTGCCTAGATTTCTTACATGGGCATAGTCGACCTTAGCTGTCGAGAAATGGGAAGATCGGGGTCGGCATCTTTCCACATGTTAAGGAATTCTTCGCAAGATTTGCGAGCAGAAACGTTGTCGGCCACCAGGCGCTGTGCCCCGCCGAGTTAAATCCTCCCCTCCCCGGGACAATTACTCACTGCTTCCCAGCCAATTCAGGCGAGCCATCCGTTTGAGTTCTGCCGCCAGTTGGGCCTTTATGCCGCGCACCGCGTTCTCAAGTTCAGCCCTCGTTCGCGCCGCGCGTCCCAACATTGAGTACAACTGCTTGGGACCCAAGACCAGTAACCCAAGCATCACTATGAACAGGATTTCCGTCCCAAACCCCATGACTCACTCCTTGGTCAGGACTTGGTCGCTGGCAATCGTTGATGTTGCGCTGCCTGGCTTCTCTTCGTCAGCTTTCATGGCTGCTTTGAAGCCCCGGATACCCTCTCCGATTCCTTTCCCGAGCTCGGGTAGCTTTTTAGGCCCGAACACGAGCAGGGCAATTCCGAAAATCACCAGCAGATGCATTGGTTGAAACAGTCCTTCAAACATAGTCACTCCTTGATTTCAGACAACTGGATATCGCGGTTTATAAAATACGGGCGCTGTTCCGCAAATTCCGTACAACGCCCGTGAGGAGAGAGATGAAAATCAAAATAATTGCAATCAGAACCCGCGCTGCGCTGCATCTGCCGCCTGAGCTAAACCAAGCAATAGCTCGGAAAACTCCTTCGGTTGTCCGATGAAGAGCCCGTCCTGGATAAAGCCCTCGATCGCGCCTACTGCGTCGATCTGCCCCGGAGACGTTGGGCGAATCACCGCGCAATGAGGTAGATCCGGGCTGATGAACTCGCACGGCACCGGAAAGATCAAGTTGGTCTGAAGCAGAGGGTTTCCTGTGGCATTGAAGTCAGGGAAGGTCAATCCATTGGTCGGATCGGTCAATGGAGCAATTGGGGTCTGTACGCCGTTCCCGGCAAAATCAACCCACTCCAGGAAGTGGCAGATCTCGTCACCCCCAATGCTGAGGGTGATTTTCAGGACTTCCGCGCTCGATACTTTCTGGCTGAGAGTAGCGTACAGGCTCGAACCGGCCTGCTCTATGAACCCAAAGTGGAATGCTGCGGTGTTGGCAATTGCCTGGACGTGATCTGCAGGCCCGAAATCGTCGTTGTTTCTGGGGATCGCTGTAAACTGTCCTTTAAACAACGCGGCCAGCGCCTGGGCGAACTTGGCGCCGAAATCTGGGTTGGTAGCGCTGCGATACCGAACATACCAACTGGTATCCACACTAAGCTTCATGAGGTTGGTGAGCCGCCCGATTTGCTGAGCACCGGTTGCCTGACTGCTCGGCAGGGTGCGGAATCGATCAAGGTCCACCGGTTCCTCACCCTTGGCGATCAGGTACGCGTTCAGAAAATCGGCGTGGCTCTGTTCATCGAGAGTATTGCTGGAGATGTACTGCGAACCATCACCATCCAGATTTTGCAACGCAAGCTGGTACGGATTCTGGACTCCGTTGGAGACTCCTCCCAACTCCGCATACTGCTGCCAGAGATCAGCCTCGATCAGCTCTGCTGCCGCCAGGAGCTTCAGGATCGCAACATCACCCTTACTGAGCTTCTTGCCCCCGGCGAATGTTGCCGCTCTGGCGTCCGGCGCTACCAGCGCGCTAGCGGACAGCGCCACGCCGGCAATCCCGAGACCCTTGAGAAAGGAACGGCGCTCGACCAACCCTTGCTGATCATGGTGACCGCCTTCCCCCGCAGAGGTAGTTGTGGTTTCCGATGATTCGATTTCAGATATCACCGTGGATAGATTTTTCTCTTTCATGGTTACTCTCCACTTCCTTGTAATTTTTATGCCAGTGGTATGTACAACTCCGCTGGTCGATCTCTATTCCTCAATTCCAGAAAAATATCTTTCCGGCAAAACAGTTGATCGACACTAGTGCGCCGAGCAACTGCACTTTGGGGAACTCTGGATTGGATTCAAGAATGGAACTCCTGATACGCGGCACTTGTAACTTTATTGTCAATTCACCTGAGGACGAATCTCGTCGCGACGCCGTGGGCAAAACGCGTTCACGCTTTTCGCCTCAGCGCAGACTAACCGACAGCCGTTCTGCGCTGGCGCGCCGAACCTACCAGCCAGGCGACACCGATGCTGACGCCGTAAAGCGCAACCATGGGGGCAGCAAAAAGACACATATTCAAGATATCGGTGGTCGGTGTGATCATTGCGGCGACCACAAAAATCACGAGTATGGAATACCGGAAATTTCGCCACATCCAGCGCGCCGTAATCACGCGCATCACAGCAAGAAAGAACACCAGAACCGGCATTTCGAAGATTAGCCCGAGGCCGACGATAATTGTCACAAACAGCTTCGTATATTCCCCAATCGTAATCATGGGTTGAAAGCGCTCGCCGTAGCCGATGAGAAAATCGAGTGACGCCGGGTAGACCATCTTGTAGCCGAAATACCCTCCCGATATGAACAATCCCACCGTGCCAAGCACGAACGGGAGAGCATAGCGTTTTTCCGTACGATACAGTCCAGGAGCAATGAACAACCACAACTGATAAAACACAAATGGAGACGCCGCAAATAATCCGGCGACTAACCCAACTTCCAAATAAAGGTTGAAAGGCTCCGTTGGGTTCAAGTACACCAACCCGCCGGCCAACCCGTGATGACGTAGGGCCTGAATGAGGGGTTGTTGCACCAAACCGAAAATGCGATCAGCGTACGACCAGCAGCCGAAGAACCCAACCAATACCCCTACGACCGAAAAGATGATTCGCTTCCTCAGTTCCTCCAGATGACCCATAAGCGGCATAGAATGTGGTTGTAGTGCGAGTACGGAAGCAGCCGCGTCAGCCACGAGAAGCCTCCGCCTGCCCACGATTGCCATGGACAGGCAAATCATGGGATAACTTCTGGTGTAGCGATAGGAATTCATCACGCCAGGCAAAATAAAACGCTACTATCAGCATTGCAGCCAGTCCCACAAGTCCGTACATCGTTAGTTTCAGCATTCTGATCTTCTCTCGCATTCTTTTGGCCGCCCCAGTGCTACCGGAACGGCGCCACATACCACGCGCAGTACGTTCCCATGCCACTGAGCAGAACGACCGCCCAAAGCGCCAGCTCCGCGCGCATCCACCACTTCCAATGTTTGAATCGCAGCCACTCTGGCAGAACATCCGTTCCCGCCACGGTGACAATGTAGAGTCCCAGAACCTCAGCCGTGATACCCAGAGCCGCGTGTATTGCGGCCGCCTCGTAGTACCACCTGTGAAGGACCTTCGACAGCGCCGGCTTCACTTGTTGCTGGAACGACGGTCCCATCACCAATCCGATCATTAACAAGTTCAAGAGAAGCACCGTCGTCTGGCAAATACCGTGGGCTCTGTAGTGTTTTTGTTTCGCGAGGACAGCTCCGGTGATCAAGGCCGTTCCCATCATGAGTTGGACGATGAGGTTGAGATCCGCCCCGAAGGTAGCGCCGGTCCCGAGAAAGCCCTTGTTTGGAAGAAAAGACAACACTCTTAATCACCCGCTCCACCGACATATTCTTGATTCTTAGTAGCCGGGAAATTCCTCTGTCCGAATGTCGTCTTCGTCAACCCCGGACTCACCAAGGGTCCTGCCTGTTGCCGCAACCATCGCTGGGGGTCCGGCGATGTAAAAGATCGGACCTCGCAACATTCCTACATTCGTTAACAGCATTTCCGAATCGATGCGTCCCGTCTCCCCTTTCCACCCCCGGTAATTCTTGTCCACTCGCGTGAGGGTCGGAACAAAACGGAACCTCGGATTCGCACCCTCTAGCTTCCACAGCGCATCGATAAACGCGGCATCCTCCAGGTAGCGGTTTGCGTAGAACAGTACGATGGGATGGTGACGTTTCTCCTTGTTTGCGAAAGTGAGCATGCTGAGAAATGGCGCGATCCCGATCCCGCCGGCAAGTAATACAGCTGCCTTCGCAGTGTTGTTATGCAACGTAAACGAGCCCATTGGCCCTTCAATCTTCACCTGGCTACCGATTGGCATGGTGGACATAGCCCGCTTGAACACTGTATTTCGCATGCGGGTTGTAACCACAAGATCTTCATCGAATGGAGAGCTCGTGATGGAGAAGGTATGAGTCATATTGTCGGACGAGCCAAGCTGAGGTCGTGAGCTCGATAGAGTGAGGTCAATATATTGCCCCGCCTTGAATACAAAACCAGTTGGCTTTTCAAACTGAAATGCCATTGTCTCTTCGGCAACTTCTGTTCGGCCCAGTAATGTGCTTTCGTATTGAATCATCGACATCATCTTTCCTTTGTTCGTTGGACTTGGTTCCGAAAAGGCCCCAGCCTAAAGTCTCGGAGCTCTCCGTTGCGGAGCTTCATCACAGGTGTCGTCTCGCTCTTGGAAGGCCCGATATACGCTGCTCGGAACCTTCCGCTGCCGAACCGAATCCGCGAATTAGGACCCTGCGCAAGGGCGCACCGGAGTGCGCCCTGCCCGGGTTTATTTAGTTGACGGTGATGGCTACAACATCGGAATGGGTGATTGAGCCGGATGTACCCGTCACGGTCAAGTTGACTTGCGATACGGGAACTGTTGGTTTGTTGTTTGTACCGCCGCCGCATCCCACAGCGAACAGTGAGATGAGGAGCAGCAAACCCAGTACGCTCATCCCCACCACACTCTTACGCGTAAGTGGTTTCCTCTTGTGAGTGACCAGAACGGTTCCAAACAGCCCCAAACTGGGCACCGCCATTCCGAGGACACTGTATCCGCCACCATTACCCGCAGGCGGCGTTGAGGCGGCGGAGACTGTCAATGTAGACGACGAAGCGCTGGAGCCGGGGGCAATCGTTGAAGGGTTGAACGAACAGGTCAAACCAGCAGGCGCGGCGCAGGTCAGGGAAATCTGACCGTTAAAGCCCCCGACCGCGGCAGCGCTAACTGTGAGGTTCGACGCGCCGCCCGCCGCGACGGTTGCGCTTTGGACCGAGAGACTCAGAGAGAAATCGGGGCTTCCCGCCGCAGTCGCAGGAACCAGGCTGGCGAACACGCTCGTTGTGGTGCCGCCGGCCGGAAAGTTGGGCTGGTTGCTCCCACCGCCAGTGATATAAAGAGTGCCCGGATCACCCGAGGGCCCGCCCCCGCCGAATACCATGTCCCACAAGCCGGGATTCACCAACACATTGTTCGCAGAATCGGTGAGCTGGCCGAGGAACTTTCCGGTGGTGTCGAAGGCGTCGATCGTGCCATCACCAAAATTGCCCACCAGGATCGCGTTGGGGAATGTTCCGAAAGTAGCCGGAGCTGATACCACTGCCCAAGGCGCGTTCAGTTTGCCGCCGGTTGCCACGAAGGTGCTTACGAAATTACCGTTGGCATCGAAAATATCCACCTGCCCTAAGCCCGCGCCGGGCTGGGCATCGTGCTTGGCAGTATCCTGCATGGCATAGGCGACGTAGACCTGGTTGCCGATGACATGGATGCCGTGCGGAGCAAGACCAGCAGGAAGTTTGGGGTCAGTAAACGAACCGCTCAGCGAAGTGAGATTAAAGTTCCGGTCATAGACGTCAACTTTTCCACTGTTGAAGTTCGCGGCCAATAGATCGGTACCAAGCAGTGCGAGACCCTTATAAACCGCGCCGCTGGCAGAATTATCTTTGCCGACAATTGCTGTGTTGTTGGAGCCGTTCCAATAAACAATGAGGCCATCCTCGGTGTCAAAAATGAACGACCCGCCGGTGAAGTAGGTGCCGTTGGGGTTGGCCACGGTTCCCGTAGGGCAGCCCGGACTACAATTTCCGTTCGGATTGCTGGAAGCGCCGGGTATGGTCACCACGAGTCCAGCGTCTTTGTTCCCCAAGTTGTCATAGAGCGTGGATGTACCGCTGTTGTTGTTTGCGATCCAGAAATCTTGCCCGGGAAAAACAGAAATTCCCCAGGGGTTTAACAATTGAGAGTCCGTCGTTTTGGCAACCTTGGCAGTATTGGAAACCAGGTTGGTCTGGGAATAACCGGCCGCTTGAGCCCACAACCCTGACGGTATCGCTGATGTCATGAGCAGTCCGAATAATAGCAATGTTCTTTTCACGTTGTTCTCCTTGACTTCATTTACGATTTGTAAGACACGGAACCGGAATATTTCTTACTTCGCCTCGAAACTGTCGGTTGCCTTACTAAAATGCTTTGCATTTCACCATTGATAACCGCACTTGCGAAGTTTTATTCCAGAGGGTTGCGAGGTCTTCTTGACTAAAATGCTTTTCACAACCTATGTGGGTTAGACGAGGCGCCCAACGACAGGATGCCGATGGAATGTCATTTGATTGTCAAATCTCGGTTGGTATGAAACAGCGGGCTCTATATAGGGACAGAAGCTTCCTGGGATCGTGCCGCGTTTGATTGACTTGCAGGCAGACCGTCCGAATGCGTGGAGATCGCTTGGCGTTGATACTTATTGAAGTACTTGTTCAGGCGTTCGCGAAGTTGCAACCGTACTCGCCAGAGCCGCGCTTTGACCGCGGAGCTGCTAAGGTTCATCGCGGCTGCTGTCTGGTCGATAGAGAGTCCTTCAATATCCCGCAGTACAAAGACCGTCCGCGAAATTGGACACAGGTCTTCCAACGTGCTGGCTAAAATGTCTCGCAATTCTGACGACAAGTAGAGCTGTTCGGGATTGGGCGCCCAATCGGCGATCTCAATCGGGAGTACATCTCCCTCCGCTCCATAATCCTCGTCCAGAGATCGCTCTTTCGTTGTTGTGTTGCGTTTTCGTAGCTTCATCATTGACTGGTTTAGCGTGATGCGAATCAGCCAGGTTGAGAATTGGGAAGCTTCCCGGAATTCCGCTAAATGTAAAAAGGCTTTCAAGAATGCCTCTTGGACGACATCTTGGGAATCTTCCCTGTTACGCGTGACGCTTTGAGCGATGCGCAAAAGTTTCCGGTCATATCGCTTTACGAGTTCCTCGAAAGCAGCTACATCCCCATTTTTGCTGGCATGCACAAGATCCATGTCGGTACTCGCCGTTGTCCATGCTTCGCATTGTGCTGAATGTGCCGCCATCGTGGTCCCCAAATAGTTTCGAAAAAAATACTGCTTCTGAAAAACACCTAGCGCTTACTTAACAACGATTGTGCCCGTCATCTTTGGGTGAATCGTGCAATAGTAGGGATACGATCCTGCTTTCGAAAATGTGTAGGAGAATTTTTCCTCCGTATCAAGCACCTTGGACTTGAACACACCATCTGTACTGACCGAGGTATGGGGAATGTCATCCTTGTTTGTCCATGTAACCGTAGCTCCAACCGGTACTGTTACTGTCTGCGGTCCAAAGGTGAAGTTGTCAATCTTGATCTCTGAATTTGCCATTGAGGGCTGGTCGGCGGCAGTCGCGATGTGTGATCCTGTCAGCAGCAGGACGATTGCAACCATTGCCGCGGTCGCCAAGCGTATAAAACATAAATTTTTATTTCTCATGATTACTTTCCTTTCCGTATTTGATCTTTCCGATTCCATCCTTAACTTCTTGCGTTAGGCTCCGAGTGTTGAATCTAAGATTGCGAGACTGCGGCCGCTGACCACATAGTTCACATCGGTGATACCCAAGACCTTTTGCAACTGGTCGGCTGGAACCTTCATTGGTCCGGCTGATGGGGCGGACCCAGGCGCCGGTTGGGGGAAGGCGGTTGACATAGCGGTGTGGAATGACACCTTCCCTTCCACTTTTTGCATGATCTGGTGAATATGGCCGTTTAGCACCGTCACGGAGCCGAAACGTTTCACGTAGGACAACGCCTGTTCGCTGTCGTCGGTTCCCCAGCCCCAATCGGGGTATATGGTCCACAGTGGAATATGGGCAAACAATACAATCGGGGTACTGGCAGAACGGCCATGGAGATCGTCTTCGAGCCATTCCAATTGCTCCTGACCGAGGGATCCCATGCCTCCAGCTTTTAAATTGGCGACATTCACGAGGCCAACGAAATGAACGCCCTTGTGATCGAAGCTGTACCAGCCGGTTCCCTTTGTACCCTTCCCGTAACGCTCGAGAAATTGCTCGCCGTTGTCGGAGAGCATGTCGTGCTCACCGGGGACAAAGTAAACTTGCTTAGCGGATGCGCCCTTTAATACCTGGTCCAGCGTATCGAACTCACTCGGCTTGGAGAGCTGACTCAGATCACCGGTATGAATGATGAAATCCGGTTTGTTGGGCATCGCATTGATCTTGTTAATTGCGGTTTGCAATGTAGCAGTAACGTCCGGGTTGGCGGGCTTGTTAAAACCGATGTGGCTGTCGCTAATCTGCACAAAACTGAAGTCTGCGCGCTTGCCGGCATCTTTGCTGTGGTCTTTGGCAAACGCCCTAGACACCGGAACTCCTCCGCTCAAGGTCCAGACGAGGCCTGTGCCGGCCCATGCCATGCACTTCAGGAACCCGCGACGGTCGACTCCGTCGTTGTTGAGGTCTTGTAACTTCTGATCGATGAGATCTTGCTTCTTTTCCGGCATTTGCCCTCCGTGGTTTTGGCGTTCTGAGTTGATAACCGAACGCGGTCACTTTTATTCCCTGCAAAACACACCAGAGTGGTCAGAAGCCCTGCGGCTGCTCAGGGAACGGTTACCGATCTCTCCAAAGAAACGTTGCGCCCCCCATCTGATAGCTGGCCATAGAGCGACTCGCGAACCGCTTTTCGAGCTCTGGACAGACGGGACATTACGGTCCCAGTCGGGATCGACAATATTTCTGCGATCTCCCGGTATGACATTTCCTCCACTTCACAAAGAAGGAGGATTTCCCGGTGATGCACCGGCAGATTGTCGATGGCCTTCTGCAGCAGTCCGGAATCCGACCGCTTCATTAAGAGCGTTTCCGGGGTCTCGTTATCGACGGCCAATGCTCCCTCCTCTTCGAAGTCCATGGCAACCGTCATGCGCCGCTCGAGCTTTGAACGCGAGCTCCAAATCGTATTTCTAAGAATTTGAAATATCCATGCTCTGAAATTAGTGCCCGGCTGAAACGAAGCAAAACCGCGCAAAGCTTTCAGGCAAGTCTCCTGGACGAGGTCCTCAGCGTCGCTCGGATTGCGGGCCATCCAGCGTGCGAAGTTGTACAGTGAATCGAGCAGAGGCGTAGCCAAATCCTCGAACGACGAATCAATTTGTGAGGATGAAGTCCCGAGGAGGGCCATCCCTTCTGAGCCAAGTCCAAAACGCGTCATGTGCGCCTCCAAATCAGTTCCGAAACCTGTCCGCAGCCCAATCTGACGCGCCAGTCGTCGGGCGTCAATTTACTTGGGCTTTTCTCCCCATAGCCGGTTCATTGCCTGCGAAGCAATTGATGACGAACGGGTTAGGTCTCGACATTTCCCCGGCTTGGAAGTGCTAGACTTCGGTACTGAAACTAAGTTCGACATGGAACTCCCTAGGCCCAACTCCGTTGTACGATTCGGAACCTATGAGGTTGCTCTACGATCAGGCGAGGTCCGGAAGGCAGGAGTCAGAATCAGAGTCCAGCAACAACCGTTGAAACTGCTGGAGCTATTACTGGAGCGCCCGGGGGAGGTCGTCACCCGGGATGAACTGCGCAGCCGAGTCTGGCCCGACGAAAGTTTTGGTGATTTTGACCAGGCCGTCAATATCGCCATCGCGAAGCTTCGCAGCGCCTTAGGGGATTCTGCGGACAATCCGCGTTACATCGAGACTCTTCCCAAGCGTGGTTATCGCTTCATCGCCGAAGTTTCAATTGTCGAGGCGGATGCTCAGACGAAGAGGCCAGAACCTGGCGCTGGAGACCCGTCTATCGTAGAGTCTCCGCCGCAACTTCCGGTAGGACCGGCGGTCGCCCCCAAACACGGGCCATGGCTCATTCATAGCGTCATCACCCTCGTGATTCTTGTCCTGATTTTAGCCTCGCTGGCAATTTGGCTTTTACGTCCTCGGGGCCCTGGGCCGACGGGCATCCGCTCCCTGGTCGTGCTTCCCCTCGACAACCTCTCTGGCGAACCTTCCCAAGATTATTTCGCTGACGGTATGACTGATGAACTGATCACGGACTTGGCGCAGATTAGTGCGTTACGCGTCATCTCCAGGACCTCTGCCATGGTGTACAAAGGAGCCCGCAAGCCGCTTCCGCAGATTGCTCGTGAGTTGAATGTGGACGCGGTGGTGGAAGGCACAGTGTTGCGGTCGGGCGACCAGGTTCGAATTACGGCGCAGTTGATTCAAGCGGCGGACGACAAACACCTGTGGGCGGAGAGCTATGAGGGGAATCTGCGTGATACTTTAGCCCTCCAGAACAAGGTCGCTGCGGCCATTGCAGAGCAAATTCGGATCAATCTCAATCCGCACGAGCAAGCTGCGCTGAAGAACGCAAAGGTTGTGAATCCCGAAGCTTACGAATCCTACCTTAAGGGGCGATATTTCTGGAATAAGCGAACGGCGAATGGCCTGAGGGTCGCATTAGCTTATTTCAATCAGGCAATCGAAGAGGACCCGAATTATGCCCAGGCTTATTCCGGTCTAGCCGATACCTATGCTCTCTTGGGAGATTGGCAATACGCTGTAATGCCCCCAAAGGAAGCGCTGCCTAAAGCCAAGGCTGCGGCCCTGAAAGCGCTGGAATTGGACGACAGCCTTAGCGAAGCGCACAATTCGCTGGCATTCTGCTTGGAGGGTTTCGACTGGGATTTCGAGTCTGCTGGGAAGGAATTCCGGCGAGCTATTGATCTCAACCCGGGCTATGCCACTGCTCACCATTGGTACTCCTGGCACCTGAGCTTGTTGGGACGCAATGCGGAGGCTATTGCCGAAATGAGAAAGGCGGAGAACCTCGATCCACTCTCTCTTATCATCAATGCCGATCTGGCCGAGCTTCTTCTTATCGCACACTCTCCAGACGAATCGATACAAGAGAGCCGTAAGACCCTCGAGATGGACGCCAATTTTGCTCTAGCTCATAACCAGCTCGGTCAGGGGTATCTCGAAAAGCACATGTTTGGGGAAGCAATCTCAGAAATACAAAAGGCCATCCAGCTCTCCGGAGGCACACCGACGTTCACCGCCAATCTGGCCCGCGCTTACGCAGCATCGGGCAAAACGGCTGCCGCCACCGGGCTACTGAACGATCTCAAGCAACGCTCGGAAAATGGTGATCCGCATAGCGCGGAAATTGCCATGATCTATGCGGCTCTGGGCAACAATAATCAAGCGATGACCTGGCTCGAAAAAAGCTATGAAGAACGATTTAATCCCGGAGTCCTGCTGCGGCCCGGCTTCGATCCGTTACGCTCCGATCCGCGCTTTCAGGATCTGGTGCGCCGCATTGGACTTCCACAATGAATTCGGGCCGTTTGAAAAAGAGGTGGGGAATGCCGCGGCAGGCGTTCCCGCGCCCGCCGCGTCAGCTCGTCAGTACACACTAGAAGCGGAATCTGCTCCTGTCGTCGTATGGAGAGCCAAAGTTCCAAAGCCAATCCCGCTTCCCTCCAGCTCGGCCCCGAAAATCCAAACGTTTCCCGGAGACGGAACGACCCCGGCAAACAGCAGATCGTCGAGAGACTTGCCCTTCGTGGGATCGGGGCTGGAGACTATCGTCCAACTGGTCCCGTCCCAGTGCAAGACTAGTGTCAGGGTCTGCAGGCCGTCAGTCGACAAGAATGAACCAAATGCCCAAATGTCGTCCGACGAGTTCGCGGTCAATCCCAACAACTGGTTCGATTGAAACTCACCCGATCCAACATTCGGGCTTGGCACTACCGACCAACTGGTACCGTCGAAATGTTCGATCAGGGTCTGCGTAGCTGATTGCTGTGTCGCCACCGGCGTGGAAAGGCCAACCGCCCACACATTGTTCTGCGCCAGAGCCAACACGGCGTTCAAGTGACCGTTTCCCGTGCCTACGTTGGGGGTTTTCACGCCCGTCCAGCTTGTGCCATTCCAGTGCGTTGCGAAGGTCTTAATAGGGTCTCCAGACTGTTGCCCCACTGCCCAGGCATCATTGGGGCCATCGGCAGACACGCCGAAGGGTTCTTGGGAGTTAGTTTGTGGTACTACTTTCGCCGTCCATGCCGTGCCGTCGAAGTGCTCGAAGAGCTCGAAGCCACGGTCGTTAACTCCAAAATTACCAACTGCCCAAATGTCAGTTGCCGAGGTTGAGGTTATGGCTTGCAAGATCGCTTGAGAATTAGGTGGAAACTTAGGCCCTGGGGAGATGCTCCACTTGGTTCCGTTCCACTGTTCGATCACTTGCTGTGGGGGATTCGTTCCTTGAGCCGTGTTGCCCACTGCCCAAGCCAAAGTCGGAGAAATATCGACGATGCCCAACAGATCGTTGTTGATGTCTCCATTAATGAGGGGCGCTGCAATCACGGACCACTTGGTGCCATCAAAGTGGATCGTTGAGTGTCCCACCGCCCAAATATCGTTCAGAGAAGATGCCGCTGCTGCAAAAAGAGTGTTGAGGAAGTGATTCTCATTCGGGGTTGGGACGACCTGAAAAATCGAGGGCGTCACTGATTGTGCATTGGCTGGCACGCCCTGAAATACGGCAAGCGCCAATCCGAAAGACATTACCGCGCTAAATGTAAGTTTCATAAATTCTCCTTAAGAATGGTGCTGAATGAAACTAAGCTCTTGGCCATTCTGGTTGGTAAACCCAAACGAATCGCTTTTATTCCCCGGTTATAAAGGGAAATCTTCCGCTGGCGCGCCGTTCGGAGGTAACGATCGGCACACTAGTTCGCCGTGGCCGGATATTCAGGATTATTCTGTTCCGCTTGACTGTTGTTCTTTGAAGGGGTTTCACGCTTGGCTTTTGCAGCGTGGGACTCGTCCTTCTTGTTTGGATGCCGGCGATTGTGGCCTGCATGGTTCTCCTGCCGTACAACGGCAGTGCTTCCATCGTTGGACACCAGCGGAGCGTCAGTAGGATTGTCGGCGAAAGCGAGTGAACTCACTAAGCAGGCTGCGAATGCGAATGTCATACCTCGATGTTTCATTGGTATTACTTCCTTTCCTCGTGGGACACGATCTCAAGTAGCGCGACATGCCCATCTTGTGCCCTACGACTCTGGCGGGCATTTGCACTCTGTTGTTGCTAACTGCGACGACGGCCATTTATTCCAAGACGGCATGCGTCCGAGTCCGCCAGATACGAACCGATTGTGGGCGAAGAACAAGCCGGCTCTGTCCCTATGAATCGCGGAGAAAAGGATTGGGGCGCAGTGTCAGGGGAACGCAGGCCAAGCAAAATGTTCCCGTGAAGGAAGATTTACTTGGCCCACAAGCCTCTTGCTATAACACTACTCTGCGCGCTGTTTGCTAATTGGCCAGGTACCGTGCCACTGCGAGGTCGCCATCGAGCTCGCCGATGGCAACAATCTTTCCATCTGTTTGGATCAGCAAACCGAAGAACGTCTGATCACTCGTCACCGAGCAGCAGACGCCAAACGAGTCGATGGTGCCGAAGGTGGTATCCAACTCGCCGTTGCTATCAAGCCGCACCAAGCCGCCCTCGACCGGGCTGATAAGACCGCCAATCACGATTTGCCCGTTCGCCTGGAGAGCGACGGCCTCAGACACCGAGGTAGTCTGTGGCAGGTTGAACGACTCGAGCTTGCTATCGAAAGTTGTATCCGTTTCCCCTGTTTCGAGGAAACGCGCCGCGCCAATTCTCGTGCCGCGACACTCCGAGTGAAACGTGCAACTCGTCGAGGCCACAACATAGTCGCCGTTCGGCTGGAAAATAGTAGGGGACTGGAACATAACATTGGGAACACGAATTGCGCTCTGCGACGACGTGAGAGCTGCCACAACTTTCGCGGATGTTACCTTAAGCAGCAGGGCTCCCTTTGAGTTGAACTCCGCGACCAGGCCGGTATCAAAATCTCTATCCTCCCCCACGGCCAGGTAGTCGCCGTTCGCGAGCAGCGCCAGCGTCTCAGGCCCTACAAACTTGACACTCGCCAGAGAGATTCCGCCCTTGCCAAACGTGGTGTCCAGAGTGCCATTGGCGTTGAACCGCGCCAGTGACGTCATCCCCGGAACGCCATTGGCCCCGGCAACCTCGAAGCCGCCCATCACGATCTGGCCGTTGGGTTGTAGTAGCAGCGCGCTGGGAGCGTCAGACCGGGTACCGACTTTGGTGGCCACAAGGCCGTTGGCTCCAAAGGTTGTGTCCAGAATGCCGTTGGACGTATAGCGTGCCAGACCGAACCCACTTAGACCTGTTTTGTTCGTGACAACCCCTCCAACCAGGAAGTCGCCATTCGTTTGCACAGCAAACCCGAACGGGTCAAAGGCAATTCCAGTGAATGTGGTGAGCGTGATTCCGTTCGTCCCAAAGGTCGTGTCCAGTTCGCCCGCGGAGGTGTAGCGCACCAAGCCAATGCCAGTGCCTACCTTGTTGACGAAGTTGACCTGGGCGACCGTCACAATGTCGCCGTTAGACTGCTCGAAGGCGCCGACGCCTGCGACGCCGTTGGCGAAGCTGGTGGTAACGACGCCACCGTTGCCGAAGGTTGTGTCCAGACTGCCGGCCTGGGCTTGCGCGGAGCTAGCGCCGGATACAAGGCAAATTGCTAGTAGTGCGGCGATCGTATGAAAAAATGTACGCATCTTCATTACTTATTCCTTTTTATTTCGGATTTAGATTCACGCCCGTCAGTGTTGATAACTTACAACTGCGGCATTCATTCCCTTTTGTTACATTAATCGCGATTTGCTCCATCCCGTGTCCGGTTGTAGCAGACAATAAGAACGTATATTTTGTCGCGCCTGGTAGGTGTCACCACGGTGTAATGATTGCGTCAGGTTTCATTAAGAATGTTTGTCAGGCCCATGACTATCTGGCGGGACCCCTTCGGTTCCCGCCAGATTTCTTGCGTTTTTGACTACGGAGTAACCTCGAACACGACGCCACAACCTCCGGGAGTACCAAAGCCATCGCTGTGGCAAATAGTTGAGTTGCCACCTTCGGATGTGGTGCCGAAAATGTTGCCGTTGTTATCAAGGACCAAGACGTCATCCTCTGGCGCCGCTCCGTCGGCAAATCCCTTGAAGCGATACAGAACCGTTTCCGTGAACTCACCTTGCGTGTTGGGCGTCAGCTTATAGACGATGCCACAACCGAGAGCGGGCGTGCCCGTGCTGCACTGATTGCTGCCGCCGCCGCCGAAGTCAACCGTCCCATAGAGCACACCATTGACATCAATCGTGAGCCCGTTGAAGGGAGTTACGCCATCATGGCAGGCCATGGCGTTGCAGAAAAACGCATGGATGATACTTTCCTCGACAACGCCGCCGGGTTGGGGCGTTATTTTGAACACCACGCCGTGGTCATCGATATTCAGGCCTCCATTCGTCGTTGTGCCATAGAGGTTGCCCGCTTTATCGATGACGAGGTTGGTATTGGGCTCGAAACCTGTGCTCGCTCCGGTGAAGCTAAAGAGCGTGGTCTCGGTATACGTTCCATCCGAGTTGGGAGTCAGTTCGAAGACAGTGCCGTCGCCGACGCTACCACCTCCCTGCGTGGTTCCCCATAGATTGCCCGCGCCATCAAAAACCAGTCCTCCGACCGGATTGCGGCCATCCGTATTGTCTTTTGTTCCGGGAAAGCTGTGCATCACGCTCTCGGCATAGGTTCCGTCTCCGTTCGGCGTCAGCTTGAACACACTGCCACAACCGTCATCGCAGAAGGTATTGCTTACGCCGCCGCCACCGGTGTTCGTTGTGCCATACAAATTCCCGGCGGCATCGGAAACCAGGTAGGACTCGGGATTGCATCCATCGTTGTTCTTGGTATTAGCCTTGTTGAAGTTGTGGAGAATGGTTTCCTTGTACTCGCCGCCGGTGGTTGGTGAGAGCCGGTAAACAACACCACAGCCTCCTGTGCCGCCGGTCGGCGTGGTCCCATACACATTGCCGATACTGTCCACAATCGGGGAGCCGAAGGGATTGCCTCCGTCAGGAAATCCCAAGAAGGAGTGGATGATGCTATAAGTGGCGCCGCCTTGGCTGTTCTTGGTTAATTTAAAAACGACTCCACATCCCTCGGGGCAACCTCCCGGACCGCCCAGGCGAGTGGTGCCATACAGGTTTCCGTTCGCGTCCATAGCCAGGCCAGAGATTGGGTCACCGGCGGTTGCAAGGTTAAACGTATGTACCACCCTTTCGCTGGCTGCCCAGGAAGTGGGCATCAGAACCAGAGTGACTACCAGGGCCACTGCCGCCCACCGTAGAACTCCCGACGACGTTGATGTAAGGCAAAGATGTTTCTTTAAGACAGAGTCTTTTAAGTTCATTCCATTTCTCCTTAAGTGCCAATTCCTCATTTATTTGGATTTGTTTCAAAGCGACGGTCAGCCGCCTGTCAGGGTTGATAACTCGCGACTGCGACATTCATTCCAATTTGCTGCGACAAGCGCGAGAAAAAATCAGGGCTCTTTGAGGCCAAAGAGGTCGTTGCAACACGACTCCATCTAGCCGGGCATGTTTACGCCGCTCAAGAAACCTCCGAGGTGCCCGGTCAACGCGACTAGAGCAACTCCGAGAAATTCGAGTGCCAGGCGATAGCTCGGCAACACCACTGTCCACCGTCGCCCGCGGAAATGTACCCACCAGACGAGCCAGATCATTGCACTCGAAGCACATGCAAGTACCAGGTGCTGCAATAGAATGCCTTTCAGCTTCTGCCCCTCGAGTTGAAATTGCCACGCCAGGACGCCGGTGGCGAGGACGGGAACCGTCGAAATTGCCGCCACCAGCAGGTTGTAATATGCCGCATCTGCCAGGCTGCGGCTCTTTCTCCATTGTGCCAGCAGGTCGAAACCTACCGCTGAAATAAAGAGCGCGATCGGAAAGTGGATTAGTACAACATGTTGCGCGTGCTTGGCCAAAATTGCCGTCTTGAGATCGAAAGGGTTCACCATTACTCTGCCTCTGTAAAATTCTCCGGAAATTGCCGGGGCTGTGCCGCATCAACGGCCATCACAACGTTTCATCGCCTTGGGAAATAAGCTCCACCGTAGATAACGGACTTCCTGATCTTTTATTCCGATCGCCAGACTGTGGACTGTGAAAGATTGATTCGACCTCAAATGGAATACTGACCATTGGGAACCGGTTCTTACGTGGAGATCGTGACCGCCAAGGGTTTTATGGAAGTCACGAGAAGTGCTTGCAATGATTGGGTGTTTGTCTTGTTACCGACTAATTCGGCGTTCACTCAAAAAACTGTTGTTTTGAGGGGAATAAAACCGCGCTTCCGATGTTCTATCCATCGACGTGTCAAGATCGGCCCACCAATCCGATTCGTTCGAAGAACTGGCTATGCCACTCTTCGATCAGTTGTACAACTTCGCCCATTGGCTGACCCGGAATCGCGAAGAAGCCGAAGACTTGGTTCAGGAAACCTACGTTAAGGCGTTGAAAGGATTTGCGTCTTTCCGGCTGGGGACCAATTTTCGGGCGTGGATGTACCGAATTTTGCGGAACGCGTTCTTGACCTCGCGCTCGGGGTTGAAAGTGACCATGACCGTACCTCTCGATGACGAGGAGGACGGACCTGAATTAGCAGCCGAGCGTGACACGCCAGAATCGCTGCTATTGGAGCAGATGAACCATGAGGTGCTGCAAAGCGCGATCGACGACCTGCCGGTCTATTCCCGGGAAATCCTTCTTTTATGTGAAGTGGAGGAGATGTCCTATCGAGAAATTTCGGAAACGCTTTCGATTCCGATAGGCACAGTGATGTCGCGGTTATCGCGGGCGAGGCGAACCTTACGCGATCGCCTGCGGCCTCGGTTGCAAGAATTAACGACGATGGCGATGGTCAGGGAGACGAACCATGGTTTGTGAGTCTTGGACGACGAAACTTGATGTTTGTATGGACGGAGAGGCCGCGGAGACGGAGATGCGCAGCCTCGACGTCCATATGCGCAACTGCCCCTCCTGCGCGGCAGAAGCTCTGGCACGGGTGCAGATGAAGCGCAGCATTCAGGCGGCGGGAAAGCGATTTGCTCCCACATCTGATTTTCGGCGTCGCGTGCGAATGTCGATTGCACCAAAACCGCGCCGCAGTTTCACTTCAACGTGGATGTTGGCCGCCGCGCTATCGCTCGTCGTAGTCGCGAGTTCACTTTCGACTTACCTGAGGGTTCAGCGACGCGGCGAACAAGCCTTCAGCGAAATCACCGACTTGCATGTTGCCGCGTTGGCTAGCTCATCGCAAGTCGATGTGGTGTCCTCCGACCGCCACACCGTTAAACCCTGGTTTCAAGGAAAGATTCCCTTCGCTTTCGATTTACCGGAACTTCAGAACTCCGAGTTTTCGCTCCTCGGTGGGCGTATGACCTATCTCGGGCAAGCGCCCGGGGCGCATTTGATCTATGCGGTGCGAAAACACGAAATTTCCGTGTTTGTGTTCCAAGAAGCTGTATTGGGGGAGAGATGGGGAGATGGCTCTAGTGCGAAAAAAGAGCCGTCATTTAACGTCGCAACCTGGACACAGGCCGGATTGCGCTACTTCGTGATTGGCGACACGAGTGCAGTGGATATCGACAATCTGGTGAAATTGTTCAAAGCCGCAGCATAGATTTTGGCGTCCAATGGAGGGTTGGCGATGATCTGCTTCGCACCTACCCACCGATGTTGCAAGCGAAATGGACGCACGTGGAGTCTCCCGTCAATCTCGATGACTCCGGGAAGCCTGACCCTCACTTTTATGGCGCTTGACCTGGCGACGGCCCGCCATCCACGGACGCTGTCGCTACCCATTTTAGCGGTCAGCCCCTCAACTTGGATCACAGAGCGCCGCTGCGTTTGTGGGTGCCCGTGAAACTTGGTTTGAAGAATGTGAAGGGTATTTCCAGTATTACGTATGTCGCGGAAGAGCCCAAAGACTATTGGGCGGAACATGGATATTCCCGCTACGACGGGATCTAACAACTTCCCGGCTGGAGGGTGCTCGGATGGAACGGAATTGGCGCGAGCGGTTCAAGTTTTGACGGACTTGTTGCAAAAGCGTGACACGAGCTGATTCCTTTCTCATATGTTGGTTGAGCATCAACCAAACGCGACATGGTCCAACAGCACCGCCAGCAAGTCTGAGATCCAGAGAAAACGCGCTGCATTTTCTCCAAAACCCTCGATTATTGCCGCAATTCTGCAAATATTCGAAGCAAATCGGACCAGAGAGACTAGCTCGATCGCCTTTATCTATCCGGGTTTCCAGCTCTTTTCTCCGCGAGCCGAATTGGCAGTCCGCTTTCGAATAACGACTGTTCCGGCGAATGTGCGGGACGGTAAGCTGGGCTTTGTTCCGCACCGCCAGTTTGCTCGCTCCGGTGGAATCGCACTCGCCGGCAGTTGTCGCACCATCCGCCGGTGCACACCCAGCTTCTTCGCGACCTCGCGAATCGAACCAGTTCCATGCGGATGTTCCCGCTTGATCTCTTCGAATAGCTCCACCTCGCGTCTCCTGTCCATCGCCTTCCCCGTCTGCTTTGCAGAAAGGGTAGACCGCGTTGGATGCGACGGGTTTGGGAGCAAATGCTGAGGTGACGACTTCTAAGTCTTGAATCTAACGAACGGGCGGGCTCATTTGGTGAACGAGCGGTTGGACCGCCAGCCCTTGAGGATGGGTAATAGAGTGGGGTGAGCCTGGCGCGTTCGCAATGCTCACTGGTGTGACGGTGAGCACGTTTGGCTGTTTTTATTCTTAAAGAGTGGTCGCTAAAAGCGGACTGCCGGATCTTCTTGCGCCCCCGGTTGACTCTTCTTGCAACATTGCTAGGACTAGCGGCCGCGACCAACCTCTTGCTTCCGCGCTATTCAGATTCGTGATCGCCATACCGTGATCGCCAGACAACGATCGTCATAACCCGATTCCTACAGGACGCCAGAACCACCCCTGCCCGACAAGCCCTTAAATCGCCCGGCAAAATTGGTAGTAAGCCCATGCGCTGCAGCGAAAGAGGCCGATTGCGGAATTAAAGAGAAGGGTGGAAACCATGCCTCGAGGTCTGAGACGGTTGTAAACCAGATTCATCGTCCACGCAGGAGTGGTGTAGATTATTCCCGCCCGTCGCACTCCGATGCGATTTCTTACGCTGGATTCGTAAACGATTCTCTCGATTCCGCTGTTAAAAAACTTCGCGAGTTGGAGGATTCGGCTGCTATACAAAGCCCTGGACAACGCTGGCAATTCACCGCGCTTCCGAAATTCCAGGATTAGCGATGCCGCTTCCGCCGCATGCCTCAACGCGGCCGTAACTCCATTCGCCGTGATGGGATCGACCATCGACGCAGCTTCGCCTGCGATGAGCCAGTTCGGCCCGGCCACTCCTTTATGCGCCCGGCATCGATAGGACGTTACATTCAGCGGGCCGATCTGTCCAGCGGCCAGCATAGCTTTAAAGTGCGGATGCTTTTTCAATTGCTCCCGGAAAATCTCGTCCACGGAAAGCCCCTGTTCTCGTTTCGCCCTGGCAGTTGCTCCGGTGGTCACGTAGCCCACACTTACGGTGTCGGGATTAATCGGAATCTCCCAGACCCAATCCACGTATTCCGACGGTACGGGATCCATATACAGCGTAGTTCCATCCACGGCTTGCCGCACTGTGAAGTACGCCCACCATGCGATCTTTGGTGGTCCAAACTTGATCGCACGGAGTTGGAATTCGCGAGCCAGGACGGAGGCTGCAAATCCTGATGAATCAATGAACCATTTGGCAATGAAGGTCGAACCACCGTCGATTTTGACACAAAGAATTCTGTTTCCTTTCCGCTCCACACCTGTAACTTTGCCGCGGATTAACTTAACGCCTTGTGCCGCCGCCAGATTCGACAACTTTTCGTCCAGCCGCAATCGGTCCACATGCAGCGTCCGTAGTTCGACTCGGAAGGGCGCACGGGCGAGCCAAGCGGAGGGAATGTATTGCTCGGAGCAGCCATCGCCGAGTTGCAGAGTCACGTGGCGCTTCCACGTCGCAATCCGCTCGCTCACCAACTGTTCCATCGGTAGCCCCAATGCTTTCAGCAAGTCGGGCGCCGACCAGTCCAGCGATTCCCCGACTGCTTGCCGGGCGGCATCCGCCGGTTCAATGCAAGTGACGCTAAGTCCAGCCCTCGCGAGATGAAGCGATGCTGCCTTCCCCGCTAATCCCCCACCAATAACAATGACATCGCAAACGCTGGGGGATCCTTGAGAAGCCATTCGTTCAGTCCCTGACTAAGGTGGCTGGAATCTGGAATATTGTCGCAGGATTGCGCTGGTTCTGACAGAGGAATGTCCTCGTCTTGCCGGCCCCTATGCCGCGGTCGTCCGTGCCCGTCTTCCGTCGAGTACTCGCAGAATCTGCTTAACTTGCCACAGATGGCGGCGTTGGTGAGCGGCGAGCATACGGAAGGCCCCGTAAACGTTGTAGCTTACAGGCGCGTACACCGGGCACTGTACCTGCACGCGGTCGATGGCAAGTCCGGCCGATGAACATATGGCTTCTGAGAGCCGTGATTGTGACTCCTCGAAAGCAACCCATGCGGCATCAAAATCTTTTTCCTGCGGCACTATTTGGGGGAGGACTTTGTATCGGAGCCGATAAGGCGGTTCCATATGGCGAATTAACAGCAGAGCAATCGTCCCTGTCCGGAGCGGGCGATCTGTGGCGAGTTTAGGGGCAGCCACCATTACCTTCGATATCGCCGGAAGAAACGCGTTGGTAGTCCGCGCAAGATGATCCATGCACTCCGCTGCGGACCAGGATTCCGGTTCCAACCGCGTCGTGAGGTCGGAGGCCGAGCGGCCAAGAAATAGCCTCCTGGCTTCAAGGGTGGCGCGCTGAATCTGTTCCAGAAGGCTGGCAAGTTGGAAGGGAGACGTGCTGGGGTGGGTAGCATCAACCGCGAAGGGGAAGAACTTTATCGCCGGGGAAGTCTTTTCCGCCAATCCTTCCAGTAGTCTCATGCACCCGCTCCCGCCATGTCGGACCCTGGTTAAAACCCAGAGTCTCTGCCTCAAAAGCATCGATCAAGATTTCACCTTGAGACATTAAGGGTGAAGGGCCCACGGGGCAATAGTATAAAAACGCTAGGGAGCACTATTCACAATTTACGGGGGGCCGCTCCGGCCCGCAATTAGTTCGAAAGGGGCTGCCGCCCTGCGCTTTCGTTTTGTCGTCTCCGGTAACCCGGATTAAGGCAAGTGCTGCTTTCCGCTTATTGACCCATTGCAAAACGTTCTCTCATTCACCGCACCAGACTTCAAAAGGCTGAAATTGGTTCGATTGATGAAAACAGCCGTTCCCATATCTTTCAATGAGTGAAAAGGCGATTTTTCGGCAACAACCGCATAACTTCCGAGTTGCCGACCAACCGGGAGTTAACTGTTGATCGTTGCCTAACGGAGCGGGAGCGAACGTTCGCGAGTGGGTCAGCCCGAGACTAAAATCCCTGACAACACCGGGGTTCCGGCCTCCGCGGCCACCACTTGGAAAGGCCAGCCCCAATAGCTGTGGAGTGCACTCCAAGCGAGATAAGACGCCACGCGCGCCTTATCTCGTCCCGTTTAAACTGGATCGCGCTCTAACGTTGGTGCGCCCCGCCATGCGAACCACCCCGATATCCCGGGAGGGCGTGTTCCGCCTTCCCTTCATGGCCAGCATCGCCTACGTTGCCTCGCCCATCCCGCGCCTCGTTTGCCTGGAAGTGGTTGAAGCGCTCCGCCCCGCGCTCCGGCAACGGTCCAGCATAACCGTGATGAGGATCAAAGCGGTTGTCGACATGGCCGAAAAAGCCGTGAGGGCCGTGAAACCAGGGGCCAGCTCCAAGAAACACCCCGCCAACGAACCAATCGGGCCCGTAGTATCCGTATGGAGCACAGTCATATGGGGCATAGTCGAAGTACCCGTAAGGACACACAGGGGCCGGGCCGATGTTTACGCCGACGGAAACCTGGGCTCGCGCCACGGGTGTACTGCACAAAAGAGCAATGGTGAGAGCTGCGAAAGCAAATGCACTGATTTTCAACATAATTCCTCCTTAGATTCGTTCAGAGTTTCAACCCTCGACAACTGAGGGCCAGCATAATACCCAAGGATCAGTAGCGGCAAGTCGACTTGCAGGAACCGATCTCGCACTTGGCATCGATTCTGGGCGGATTACGGCAAACAAGAACACACGCAACGCACTCGCAAACGTGGGTGTGTTCCTAATGCTTCGATCACAACCTCGATGCCGCTTGCGTTTGTAAGATGCTCTACCTTATCGCTGCGAATTCTCGCGGGTTGGTCGATCATGACCTTGGGGGACCATGAACCATGCAACCGCGGCACTCGCCAGTGACAGGCCTGCGCAGATTAACATGACAATACGGAATCCATAGACAAACGCTTCCCTCACCAATTGCTTGATAGCGGCGTTCGCAGTTGGATCAAGCCCAGCAGGCAGCTGCAAACCAGCGAGCTTGATCTCGTTCGCCTGCAACTCATGCTGAATGTATGACGGCAACGAGAGGCTATACAAACTTCGATTGAGGTGAAAACTAAACGCCTTCACCATGACAATGCCAAGCACTGCGACAGCGAGTACGCCGGCTACCCGTGCCACTGCATTATTGATTCCAGAAGCTGTGCCGACGCGGTCTTCGTTTACTGAATCCATAACGACGGTGGTGAGAGGAGAAACCGTCACCGTCATCCCGAATCCCAGAACAAGTATCGCCGGAAAAAACGACTTCCAATAACTGTCCCCAAAGGAAGGCACCGCGAACAGAATGAAACCCGTCGCGGCCATTAAAGGGCCAAGGATCAGCGGACCTCTTGCGCCATAGCCAGCAACGAGTCCGCCAGCCCAGCGCGAAAGAAGGAACATCAACAGAATCAAGGGAAGGATCGCGATACCAGCTGCGGTTGGGGAATACTCCTGGACTTGGATCAGATTCAGCGGAAACAAGAAAAAGAAAATTCCGAGCGCGGCATACAAAAGCAGTGTGAGCAGGTTCACACCGCTAAACTTCCGGGATCTGAACAACGTGAGCGGCACCATCGGCAAAGTAACGCGGGCCTCGACAAAAACGAAACCGATGAGGCCTCCGAAACCCACAATCAAACTTCCGAAGACGAAGGGATTTGTCCATCCCAAGCTGGCGGATTCGAGGAAGCCGTAGACCAAGCTACCGAGTCCCAAGGTGGCGAAAAGCGCTCCAATCCAATCGATGCGTTCAGCAGTCCCGCGGGGGCTCTGCGGAATTTGCCAAAGTGCAATCACCACCACTGCTGCTGCAATCGGGAGATTGATGAAGAATGCCCAGCGCCAGGAGGCATGTTCAACCAGCCAACCGCCGAGTACGGGCCCTACAGCGGTGGTAATCGCTGTAAACCCCGACCAGGTACCGATCGCTTGGCCACGACTGTTTTCGTCGAAAGATGTGCTGATAATCGCAAGACTTCCCGGCACCAGGAGTGCAGCCCCCACGCCTTGAACGCTTCTCGCGATGATCAACTCCTGAATGTTCGAAGCAAAGCCGCAACCGGCGGAGGCAACGGAGAAGATCGCCACACCCACTATGAAGATCAGACGTCGGCCAAGCAGGTCGCCCAGGGAACCCCCGATGAGAATCAACGCGCCTAGAAACAGCCCATAAGATTCGACCACCCATTGCACATCCACCACTGTTGCGCGAAAACCAGTCTGTATTGCGGGCAGAGCGACATTGACAACGGTGCTGTCGATGAACGCCATGCTGGAGCCGAGGATGGTTGCGGCGAGTATCCACGGTTTGGCTGCTTCTCCGCATGGGAGTTCGTTGTCCCCTGATCGCAATAGCGCTTCATCGCAAGGCGCTCTCATAGAGAATACGGACGCTCGATTCATCGTACGTTAAGTCCGAAGATCGATTTAGCTGGAGAATGGTTAGCTCAAGACTCGCTGCTCCACCAGAAATTGCTTCGGGCTCGCTCGCTGCGCCCAGGATTTCAGCTGCGGGCTCCGGCAGCCGCCTCGTTACGCGAAAATCGCGCGCACTGGGGGTTCCCGGTTCCGCTCACGCCTGCAATGCACCTCAACTTGAAAACCGGCATGTTTTAACGGCTATCGGGGGTTCGAATCCTTCTCTCTCCGCCAGAAATCTTGGGCTCATACTCTTTTCATATTATTGACCCTCTGTTATGTGTCCCTAATAATCGCCGCTACCTTTTGACCCAAGACAACAGCAACTCTCAGGAAAATGGGGTGGTGCATGCGCAGTTGGAAAATACTTGTGTTTGTGGTCGCGACGATCCTCGTAAATCTGAATCTGGCCGGACAGCAGGTCACGGCGAGTATTCGCGGGAGTGTTCTCGATCCGAGCGGCGCCACAGTGCAATCCGCGACGATTACGGTCAAACAGAGTGAAACCGGCTTGACTCGCACGACGACGACGGATCGTGAGGGCGCCTACGTTCTGGTCGAGCTTCCGATTGGCCACTACGAACTGGAGGTTCGCGCAAAAGGCTTCCAGACTTACTTGCAAGAGGGAATCACGCTGGAAGTCAATGAGTCGGCCACGGTTGGCATTCAACTTAAGCTGGGCTCCGAGACGCAGCAAGTAGAGGTTCGGGCCGACGCCTCGCTCGTGCAGAGCACGGTGAGCAGTCTGGGCGAGACCGTAATGGAGCGCGAAATCCTCGACCTCCCGCTAGATGGACGCAACTTTTCGCAGTTGGGATTGCTGCAAACCGGAGTGGTACCGCTGACTCCCGGACTTCTCGAAGCCGGCGGCCCAGCGCGGCAGGGACAGGCCTACGCCGTGGATGGCCAACGGCCCGAATCCAACAATTTCATGATTGACGGTGCGGACAATGTGAACGCCGTGGACGCGGGATTTGTTCTCAAGCCGCCAATCGACGCCATCGCTGAGTTCAAGATTCTCACTCACAATGCGGGGGCTGAGTTCGGACGAAATACCGGTTCCACCACAAACATTGTCACGCGCTCCGGCTCTAACTCCTTTCACGGGGCGGCATGGGAATTTTTGCGAAACGACGCGATGGATGCTTCCGATTACTTCAGCCAAAGTGTTCAGCCATTGAAGCAAAATCAATTCGGGGGAACGTTCGGCGGCCCGGTCATCAAAGATAAGACTTTCTTTTTCGGATACTACGAAGGCTTCCGCAACCGGCAAGGCGAAACTGTGCCAGCCACGGTGCCATCTGCTGCGGAGCGGCAAGGCAACTTCGCCCAGCTATGCACATCTTTGCCGGCGGGTGCGTTCGATCCGGCTTCAGGCCTCTGCAATGACGCTGCCGGCCAACTCACATTCTTTGGAATGCCGGTGCCGTTTAATCAGATGACGCTATTCACGCCTATTAACCCCATTGCAACGAATGTTCTCCCGTTCTTTCCGCTGCCCAATAATGGAACCAATGGATTTGTCAGCACGCAAACTCTAAGCCAGAACAACGATCAGTTTGGGGTGCGCATCGATCATTATCTTTCTCGGGCGGATTCTTTGAACTTCCGCTACATGTACAGCAGCGGTCCGACGACCGATCCGCTCTCGCCGGTAGGCGCTAATGTTCCCGGCTTTCCCGTCGGTCAGGATGATCGAGCGCAGAACTTTGTCGCCCAGGAAACCCACGTATTTTCTTCGAATACCATTGGCGTGGCGCGATTTTCCTTTCTGCGTAACAAGTTTCTTCTTGATCAGCACTTGAATCATGAATCGCCGTCAGACTTGGGATTTCAATACGCGCCCACACTGCCTTCCGCGGCCGGGCCTCCATTCATCCAGGTCGGAGGGTACGCTTCCGTGGGTGATCCAATTACTGGACCGCGGAACACGTTTCAAAATACTTTTGATTTGTCCGGCTCCCTGAGTTGGATCCATGGTCGGCATGAACTGAAATTTGGTGGCGGGTATCGCCGCGATCAGATCAATGCCCTCCAGGGAATTGCCAGCAATGGCTTCTTCGTATTCGCCAACTTCCCTTACAGTGATGGCTTTGCCAGCTTCCTTTCAGGCAACCCTGTGGTGTTTTTGCAAGGCGGCGGAGATTTCAATCGCGAGATACGCGATCGCGCTTTGAACGCTTATGGTCAGGACAACTACAAAATCACATCGAACCTCACGCTGAATCTTGGGCTACGTTACGAGCTTCCCTTCCCTGCGACCGAGAACCACAACCGAGTCAATCTGTTCGTCCCCGGCGCTCAATCAACAGTGATTCCCAACGCTCCTGCGGGATTGCTCTATCCCGGTGATCATTATCCCGGCGGTGGCACCGTACCCACCGGATTGATCCCGGCCCAGAAAACGGCTTTCGCGCCCCGAGTTGGTTTTGCCTGGGACCCACGCGGCAATGGAAAAACTGTGGTCAGCGCGGCCTATGGAATTTTCTATGAGCCTTACTACACCGGAGAGGGTGGGCCACTGCAAGATCCTGTGAGCGCGCCTCCGTATCTCAAGACGCAGCAAATCAGTTTTCCGGTCAACTCCTTCGCCAACCCGTTTTATACTCCCAATCCCTTTAGCCAGGCATTTCCCGAGCCCATGACGTTGCTTGTGGTCTCTCGCAACTTGCATCTTCCATATGCACAAGATTGGAACCTTAACATTCAACGATCCATTGGCGCGGATTGGTTGCTCCAGGTTGGATACGTGGGAACTAACGGCGTGAGACTGCCGCGCTTTATCGAAGGCAATCCGCCGGCGTTTATTCCTGGAGTCGATTCGACTGGGGCTCCTTTATCGAATGAAAACAATGTCAACCAGCGTCGGCTTTACTCCGGATGCACGCTCGCCCAGCCCAACAACTGTGTCTATAGTTCGGTCGGAGAAATCGCCAGCATCGCGAACTCCAGCTACAACGCGTTGCAAACCAGCCTGCGGAAGCGCTTCAGCTACGGGCTTTCGTTCTTGGCATCCTACACCTGGTCCCATTCGATTGATGATGTTTCTTCCTTCAACATTACGGGTTCGGCATCGCAGCCGGTCGCCGGAGAAAACGATCTCGCCCAGAATCCCTTTGATCTTGCGGCAGAACGCGGGCCCTCCATGTTCGACGCGCGCAATCGTTTTGTGCTGAGTTATCAGTGGAGCATTCCGTTCTTGCAACACTCCAATGCCTGGTACGGACACGCTCTCGGCAACTGGCAGTTGAACGGAATTCTTACCGCCATGAGTGGCACGCCTTTCACCGTATTCGACTCGAACGACGTTTCTTTGCAAGGGCAGGCGCCGGAAATCACGGGTTTTTCCGCGAACCGTCCTGATGTAATCGGGAATCCGAACTCTGGGCCGCGCACGGCTGCGGAATGGTTTAACACTAGCGCGTTCCAGAAACTCGAACCCGATCCACTGGGCCGCTTCGAGGTATTCGGAAACGAAGGCCGTAACGCAGTCATCGGTCCGGGATACACGAACTGGGATTTTTCCGCGCTCAAACACATTCGGCTGACGGAATCGAAGGAACTTCAATTCCGAGGCGAGTTATTCAATTTCCTGAACCACACCAATTTCCGCTTGCCGGTCAGCGACATTGAATCGCCGACGTTTGGACAAATTCAATCGGACGTGAGCCCGCGGGTGATTCAAGTCGCGCTGAAGCTGCTCTTTTAGTTTATAAAATCTAGAGTGCGAAATCGAAATGTTTAAGTCGTGGCTGAAACCGAGTTCTTTCTTTCGAAGGCTCATCCTCTGGGCCCTCAGCGGCCTGCTGATCGTGTATCTATGCTTTGGAGCCTTTGTCTGGTGGGCGATGCGCCAGCCTCCCGAGACGTTCGGCCGGGTGATGGCCCGAATGCCTCAACCAGCGGTCTTCATGGTGTTCCCTTTCGAAACGCTGTGGCTCAAGGCCCGCGCGGGAAGTCTGCATGTAGGCGATCCCGCGCCAGACTTTTCGCTGCTCAAGTTAGATAAGAGCGAGCGGGTTCAACTATCCGTGCTGAACCAGCAGCAACCTGTCGTGCTGGTATTTGGCAGCTATACCTGACCGCCGTTCCGGCGGGAGGTTCCCGCGCTCAATAAGCTCTACGAGCTGTACCGCGGACGCGTTGCTTTCCTCGTCGTTTACATTACCGAAGCGCACCCCAGTGACGTTTGGCAGATGCAGAGCAACGTCAAAGACCACGTCGTTTTTGCCAGCCCCAAAAGTGAAGAAGATCGCGCCTTCATTGCGGGCGCATGCGTGCGGAAACTGGGTATCGAATTTCCGGCCGTACTTGACGAGTTCGGCAATTCGACTGAAAAAGCCTATACGGGCTGGCCTGACCGCATTTACTTGATCGACGCGCAAGGCCGCATCGTGTATAAGAGCCAGCCCGGCCCCTTTGGCTTTAAACCTGAACAGTTGGGAGTGGCACTCTCGCGGACCTTGCCGGAATAAGGCCAACAGCCCTTTTCCGGATTGGCCTGAAATCCTCGCGCGTCAATGCCACTTGGGCGACATTGCCGGCCCCGATTCCATGTGACGGCCAACTAGACCGGACATATCAGCATCCGAAGGCCGCACGACCACACACCTAGCCGAGGTCCCTATGAAACATCAGCGTTTGCTTCTTCTAGTACTGGCCGCTTCGCAAATTTGCATGCAAGCCTGGGCGGTCACGGAAACCACAATTCATACTTTCGCTGGCGGAGTCTATTCCGGAGATCCGCTAGCCGGACTGGTTTTTGATTCTGCCGGCAACGCTTACGGAACTGCTATCAACGGGGGCGAGGGCTATGGCACGATTTATGAGCTGTCGCCCTCGCAATCGGGTTGGATCGCCACTCTCTTGTATAGCTTTGACGACGTGGGGGGCTCATCTCCCTACGCACCTCTTATCCTCGATGCCGCTGGAAATTTGTATGGGACCGCAATCTGGGGCGGCAATACGTCGGGCGCATGCCAGGGAAGCGGATGTGGGACTGTGTTTGAGCTGGCGAAAGTCAGTGGGGGATGGCAGTATCAGGTGCTTTACGCATTCACCGGAGCCGCGGATAGCGCTCATCCGCAAGCAGGTCTGATTTTCGACAAGTCGGGCAATCTTTTCGGCACGACCGCCGGCGGAACTGGCGAAGGAACGGGATCCGTCTTTGAACTCTCCTTGTCCAATGGGACGTGGAGAAAATCGACCCTATACGCATTCGCGGGCGGCAACGACGGGGCGACGCCCTTGTCGGCGCTTACTCCCGGCGCGGACGGAACTTTCTACGGCACGACGGCATTTGGCGGTCCTCAAAACCTTGGCACCGTATATCAGCTAACCAAGACAGGATCTAAATGGACGGAAACAGTCTTGTATTCCTTTAGCGGTCCAGACGGAGCGCAGCCCGTGAGTGGTTCGCTGCTTCTTCGCCACGGAGCTCTATACGGCGCAACAAATCTCGGCGGAACATCTAATGAAGGGACCGTCTTCTCGTTAAGTGAGAGTAACAATTCGATCGTTGAAAATGTGCTCTACAGCTTTGGAGGTACGAGCGGCGAAAATCCCTATGGCGGACTAGCTGCCGATGCTGCCGGAAATTTTTACGGGACGGCAGCGGCAGGCGGTAGCATGGGTGACGGAGTGACATTCACGCTGCACAATGCGAGCGGAACATGGCAAGAGACTGTATTGCACAACTTCAATGGAATCAGCGATGGTTCTTCCCCCAGCGGCACGCCTGCGATTCATCAGGGCGCGCTTTTCGGGATTACGGCTGGAGGCGGCGAGTGGGATTCCGGAGTGGCGTGGGAGATCACACCCAATTGAGTCGACATCGAACTGGGCCTGGCAGAGCAAGTTGCCGGGCCTCCCGCCCGCAGACATGAGCCCAACAAAAAGTGATGCTAGACATCGGAAGGCTAAAGGGCGGAGAATTGCAGCATGGGTGCATGGTTATTATCCGAGCGTAAGAACCTGGCATCCCCCAGAGCTTGGGGCCGGTTCGGCTTCCTG
>JBEKTR010000009.1:0-31222 GCA_049515835.1 Terriglobales bacterium | reverse complement strand
CCGATGGAGCAGATTGCCTCGGGCGGCGAATTGTCGCGCGTCATGCTGGCACTGAAAGCCAGCGTTGAAGCCGGAACCTCCCGAAAAACGGCGAAAGCTACGCAGCGAACCCTCGTTTTCGATGAAATCGATATTGGTATCGGCGGACGCGCCGCCGAGGCCGTCGGCAAAAAGCTAAAATCCCTGTCGAGGTCGAGTCAAGTCCTGTGCGTGACCCACCTGCCGCAGATCGCCACCTTCGCCGACCACCACTATCTGATCGAGAAAAAGGCTACCGGAGGCCGTACCCGAACCTCCATCCATGAAATCACCGGCGCCGACCGCACCGAAGAAATCGCCCGGATGCTCAGCGGCGCCAAACTCACCGAAACATCGCTCAAGCACGCCGAGCAACTCATCAAATCCAACGGCTGAACCCAATATGGTTGTAGCGCATTTCGCCGTTCACCCTGCAATTCTCGCCAATCGCTGCTAATCCTATGCTTTTCTTGGGGTTACATTGACCAACTCGGTACTTTTCGATAGCCTAAATGCATACATTTACACGCAAAAAGGTGTACTCTTAACCATACCCAATAGGTGCTTAGTGGCGAAGAATTCTGAGACGAAAAAACTGCTTTTATTGAAGCCGCGAGGGTTCTGCGCGGGCGTGGTTCGGGCCATTGATATCGTGCGGATTGCGCTGGAAGCCTTCGGTCCGCCCATCTATGTGCGCAAAGAGATTGTTCATAACCGCTTTGTCGTGGAAGAACTTCAAGGTAAAGGGGCCATTTTCGTCGATGAACTGGACGAAGTGCCTAATGGCGAGCGGGTGATCTACAGCGCGCACGGGGTTTCGCCCGAAGTGCGCGCGGCCAGCAAAGCCCGTAATTTGCGAGTGGTGGATGCGACTTGTCCCTTGGTGACCAAGGTTCACGTCGAAGCGGTGAAATTTGCCCGGGAAGGTTATTCGCTCATTTTGATTGGCCATCGCGATCATGACGAAGTCATCGGGACGATGGGTGAAGCGCCGCTGGTCACGCAGGTGGTGGGATCGCCTGAGGAGGTGACCAGGCTGCAAGTGCCTGATCCGAACCGCGTGGCTTTTCTGACGCAAACAACTTTGAGTCTGGACGAAACCAAAGATATTATTGCGGCGTTGCGTGAGCGATTCCCGAATATCACCGGGCCTCATGCGCAGGATATTTGCTACGCCACGGAAAACCGGCAGGTGGCAGTAAAGCAAGTGGCTTCGGACGCGGATCTGTTGCTGGTGGTCGGCTCGGACAATAGTTCGAACTCCAACCGTCTGGTCGAAGTGGCCCGCAACCTCGGCCGCGAATCGCATCTCATTGATAGTTTCCGCAATATCCAGCCGGAGTGGCTCGACGGTGTAAACACGATTGCACTGACCGCGGGCGCGTCGGCTCCGGAGTGTCTAGTGGAAGAAGTTGTGAAGTTCCTGGGTGAAAAAGGCTTCGGCAATGTGCAAGAAGTCGAAGTCATGCCGGAAAACGTGCGCTTTGGATTGCCTCCGGAAATTGTCGAAGCGATTGCCAGCGCACCTGCAGCATCCGCCTCGGCGGACTAGGAGTGGACGCACGCATGAACGATTCTCCCTCGGCATCAGCGTCGAACGTTCCGCAGTTAGTATTCGGCAAGATTGACAGCTTGAGCGCCCGCATCTCCACCGCTATCCGGTTGGGGCGGGAGTGGCTGTTCTCGCGGCAGCACGAAGAAGGGCATTGGTGCGGCGAACTCGGTGCCGACACCACACTTGTATCCGATTACGTTCTTCTACACACACTGTTGGGGACGGTGAATGCCGAGCGCTTCCGGAAGTGTGCCAATCACATCCTGAGTGAACAGAACGAGGACGGCGGATGGTCCACTTATCCGTCGGGGCCTTCCCATGTGGGGGCGTCGGTCAAAGCCTATTTTGCGCTGAAGTTGGTCGGCTATTCGGCAGACCATCCGGCACTCACCAAGGCGCGTACAAAGATTCTGGAGTTGGGCGGAGTCACCGAGGTTAATACCTTTACCAAGATTTATTTGTGCTTTCTGGGGCAGTACGACTACGACGCCGTGCCCGCAGTTCCACCCGAAATCGTATTGTTTCCCAACTGGTTCTGGTTCAACATCTACGAAATCTCTTCGTGGTCTCGCGCCATTCTGGTGCCGCTCTCGATTGCCTACGCGAAAAAGCCATTTAAGAAAATTCCCGATTCCATGGGAGTAGAAGAACTGTTCGTGGGAGGGCGCGACAAGTCGCGCATGCACCTGCATTGGTCGAAGAAGCTGATTTCGTGGCGAAATTTCTTCCTGATGCTCGACCGTCTGACACATTGGTTTGAGCGCGTGCATATCCGGCCGTTGCGTTCGATAGCCTTGCGCAAAGCGGAAAAGTGGATGCTCGAACGCTTCGAGATGAGCGATGGCCTGGCGGCGATTTATCCCTCCATCATGAATTCCATTATCGCTATGCGCTGCCTGGGCTATTCCGTGGATGATCCACAGCTCATCAGGGCGATGGATGAGTTCGAAAAGCTAGGCACCGAAGACGAGGACACGTTCCGCATGCAGCCCTGCAAGTCCCCGGTGTGGGATACAGCGTTTGCGCTGTTCGCGCTGGGCGAATCTGGGGTCCCGGCGAACGATCCGCGCATGGTGAAGTGCGCGGACTGGGTGCTGCAAAAGCAGGTCCGCAATGTAGGTGACTGGAAGATCAAAAATCCCAAAGGTCAGCCGGGCGGATGGTATTTCGAATTCAACAATGAGTTCTATCCCGATGTGGATGACAGCGCGATGGTCTGCCTGGGGCTGTCGCATGTGGAGCATCCGAACGGCCGGTACCAGCGCGAATCGGTGCAGCGCGCAATTGACTGGATATTCTCCATGCAATGTAAGAGCGGCGGATGGGCATCGTTCGACAAAGACAATGACAAAATGGTGTTTGAGCAGATTCCGTTCGCTGACCACAATGCCATGCTCGATCCGCCGACTGCGGACATCACGGGACGGATCCTCGAAATGCTTGCGACTTACGGCTATGCCCAGGACGACCGGCGCGTGAAAAAGGCGATCCAATTTCTCATGGACACGCAGGAGTCGGACGGATCTTGGCTTGGGCGCTGGGGCGTGAATTACATTTACGGAACGATGCAGGTGTTGCGCGGGTTGGAGGCTATGGGCGTGGATCATCACGAGCCTTGCGTGCAGCAGGCGGCGGAATGGCTGCGGATGATGCAAAACCCTGATGGCGGATGGGGCGAGACTTGTGGTTCGTACGATGACGCTAACTTGAAAGGCATCGTCCCGAGCACTCCTTCGCAGACGGCGTGGGCGGTGATGGGTTTGCTTGCGGCCAGCGACATCCGTAGTGACAGCGTGGCCCGCGGCATCGCCTATCTGCTCCGCACACAAAGGGCAGACGGCTCGTGGGATGAAGCGTTCGACACGGGCACGGGATTTCCGCGCGTCTTCTACCTGATGTATTACATGTATCGGCAGTATTTCCCCGTGATCGCCCTGACGGCGTATACGAAGTCAATATCGCGCGAATCGGACAAACACCTCGGAACCACCGAGCGGGCCATCGGTTGAAGCTCGCGCTCTTCTTGAGGGCGGGCGCATGAAGGCTTTTGTCACTGGCGCAACCGGATTTGTGGGCACGCACGTGGCCCGCGAGCTGGCTGGGCAGGGCGCCGAGTTGCGACTGCTGGTGCGGCCGTCCAGCGATCTCCGCAACCTCGAAGGACTGCCGGGCGAACACGCGATAGGCGATCTGCGTGACCCCGTTTCGATTGATAAAGCCATGGCGGGATGCGATGTGGCCTTTCATGTGGCCGCGGATTACCGGTTATGGGTGCGCAATCCCGAAGACATGTACCGGGCCAACGTCGAGGGCACTCGAGGTTTATTGACAGCGGCGCGCAACAATAAGCTGCGAAGAGTGGTTTATACCTCCAGCGTCGCGACGATGGGCTTTGCGGCCAATGGAGCACCGGGTGGAACCCTGGCCGACGAGGATTCCCCGGTTTCGCTGGCGGACATGATCGGGCATTACAAGCGGTCGAAGTTCATGGCGGAAGAAGTGGCGATGAAAGCGAGTGGCGACGGGACGGATGTAATTGTGGTGAATCCGACTACGCCGGTCGGCGAGCGTGACGTGAAACCGACGCCTACCGGGCGCATCGTGGTGGATTTTTTAAAGAAGAAATTTCCTGCATATGTGGATACGGGACTGAACCTGGTGGACGTGAAGGAATGTGCACGGGGGCATATCGCGGCGCTCGAAAAGGGGCGTCCGGGCCAGCGGTATATTCTGGGCGGCGAGAATCTGACGTTAAAGCAGATTCTCGATAAGTTGGCGGCTTTTACTGGGCTGCCTTCGCCATCCATCCGCTTGCCGTATATTTTTGCGCTGGCCGCGGGCGTCGTGGATGAGACCATAACCGGGTGTTTGCTGGGGCGGGAGCCTCGCGCCACCATTGATGCCGTCCGCATGGGGCGCAAGAAGATGTTTGTGAAGTCCAATAAGGCAGAACTGGAACTCGGTTGGAAGATAGTCCCCGTAGATAACGCGCTACGGCGGGCGGTTGAATGGTTCAAAACGAACGGTTACGTTACGAATTGAAATTTATGGCAGGTTCGATCAAACTCGCGATCGTCGCTGCGCTGGAGCGGGAAGTACGCTCCTTCGTGAAGGCGTGGCCCATGCGTGAACGCGATTTTGGCGGCAGAAAATTCCGATTTTTTGAGAGCGAGCAAGCCGTGCTTGTGTGTGGCGGAATTGGAGCCGAGGCGGCAAAGCGTGCGACAGAGGCTGCGATTGCGCTTTATCAGCCAAAGTTAATCTTATCCGCGGGCTACGCTGGAGCTTTGGACCCGAGTTTCGATGTCGGTGCGGTGGTTCGTCCTTCTCGGGTCATGGATGCCCATGGTGAAACGGTCGTCGAAATAGCGGATGCGCCAAGAATGATCCTCGTGAGTTATTCGACGATTGCGGACTCGACGCACAAAGCGAAGCTCGCGAGCGCATATGAAGCTGTAGCGGTTGATATGGAGGCGGCCTCGGTCGCTCGTGCGGCGCAGGCGGCGGGTATCACCTTCGCGGCCATCAAGGTAATCTCCGACGAATACGATGCGAAGTTGCCGAAGATGGATCAATTCGTTGCGTTGCACGGGGCGAGGGACGGGCAATTTCGCGCGGGAGCTTTCGCATGGCATGCGGCGGTGCGTCCGTGGCTGTGGCCGAGCCTGATGCAATTGGCTAAGAACAGCGCACAGGCATCGGCGGTGCTTGCCCGTGAACTGGGCGAGGTTGTTGCGCAAATCGGCGCGGTGCCGGAAACGTCCGAGACGGGTATCAGTCCACATAAAATAGAGAATTCAGGCCAATTAGTGCATCCAAAGAGTACCCCGCGATCCATGGAGATCGTGCACAAGTAATGTCGTCCGCCGGACAAATCGTGATGGAAGGAAAGCCGACCGTGGTTCCCGCGACGATGCAGGCGGCCGTCTATCGTGGCATAAACGATGTGCGCGTCGAGACTGTGCCTGTGCCGCGAATCGGGCCGGGAGAAATTCTGGTGCGCGTCCACACGTGCGGCATCTGCGGTACAGACCTGAAAAAGATTGCGACGGGTTCCCACTCCGCTCCTCGCATTTTTGGGCACGAAACTTCGGGCATGATTGCCGCCGTGGGCGAAGGGGTGACGCAGTTCCGCCCCGGAGACCGTGTTGTGGTCTTCCACCACATCCCGTGCGGCCGTTGCTACTATTGCAAGCACAAGACCTTTGCGCAGTGTGCGACTTACAAGAAAGTCGGATGTACGGCTGGTTTTGAGCCCTCAGGCGGTGGTTTCGCAGAATATGTCCGCGTCATGGATTGGATTGTACAAAAGGGCACAGTTCGCATTCCGGAGGGCGTCTCCTATGAACAAGCTTGCTTTTTGGAGCCAGTCAACACCTGCCTAAAGGGCATTGAGCGGCTGGCGGTGCAGGGGGGGGACACGGTTCTGGTGGTCGGGCAGGGGCCCATTGGCGTAATTTTGAGCGCTCTGGCCCGGGCGGCAGGGGCCACAGTCATAACTTCCGATTTGTACCCTCAGAGGCTTAAAATAGCGAAAGAACTCCAGTTAGGCGAGACCATTGACGCTTCTCGACAGGATGTCGTTGCGGAAGTCCGCAAGGCGACAGAAGGACGAGGAGCCGACGCAGCGATTTTGGCGGTGGGCGGAAATTCGCTGATTTCGACCGCGATGGAAGCGATACGTCCGGGTGGGAAGGTAATGCTATTCGCGCAGACGGTGCATGGCGAAGCGACCATCGATCCGGCGGCCGTGTGCGTGGAGGAGAAGACATTATTGGGATCGTATAGCGCTTCGGTGGATTTGCAGGACGAATCGGTACAGTTTGTGATGGGCAAGGGAATGGATTTGGCACGGCTTATCAGCCACCGGTTTGCTTTGGATGAAAGTTTGGCGGGCTTAGACTTGGCCGCACATCCGCAACCGGATTCGATGAAACTCGTGATTCAGCCGGGGTTGGCATGGGGCCAGCCGCAGCGTGGCCATTGAAGGGAATTATAGCGTGAATGGAAAAATGACAGCAGCCGTCCTCTACGGAAAAGAGGACGTCAAGATTGAACGCGTGCCGATCCCGCGCCTGGCAGAAGGCGAAGTACTGGTCAAGGTGCAAGTTGCCCTGACTTGCGGCACCGACTTGAAGGTTTACCAGCGTGGCTATCACGCGCGCATGATCGTGCCCCCAGCCCTGTTTGGGCATGAACTGGCCGGGGTGATTGAAGAAGTCGGGCATGGCGTGCGCGGCTTCAAAAAAGGAATGCGAGTAGTGGCGCTTAATTCTGCGCCCTGCCAGATGTGTTTCTACTGTAAGAAGCATCAGGAAAATTTGTGCGAGGACTTGCTCTTCAACAACGGAGCCTACGCGGAGTACATTAAGATTCCGCGCCGGATTGTTGAATTGAACATGCTGGAAGTACCCTCTGGCGTGAAGTACGAGGATGCCGCGATGGTGGAGCCGCTGGCCTGCGTCTTGCGCGGCTTACACGAAACCGGAGTGGAAATCGGAGACACGGTCACGGTGATTGGGGCAGGGCCGATTGGATTGATGTTTGTACAGGTGGCCAAGGCCGTGGGATGCAACGTGATCGCAGTGGTGAAACGCGATGAGCAGGTCGAGGCCGCAAAGAACATGGGTGCGCACGAAGTCGTGCAGATCGCCAAGGTTAAGGATGCGGTAGATGCGGTTCATGCCTTGACGCCGGGACGGCGCGGAAGCGATGTGGTGATCGAGGCAGTGGGACGTCCGCAAGCCTGGGAGTGGGCGACCGAGATGGTCCGCAAAGGCGGGACGGTCAATTTCTTCGGTGGTTGCGCCAATGGCGTGAAGGTCGAGTTAGATACGAACCGCCTGCACTATTCAGAAATCACCTTGAAGGCTACGTTTCATCACACGCCGGACACGGTACGCAAGGCGTTTGCGCTCATTGCGGAAAAGAAGATTCGCCCGACGGAATACATTACTGGAGAGGCGCCACTCTCACGTCTGCAGCAGGTTTTGCGGCACATGCTGGATCGCGGCGGCGACATAAAAACGGCCATTATCCCAGGGCATTAAAGGCCCGGTCCGCATAAGAAATTGCTCATGGCTTCCATCACCAGCGACCAATCCGGAGCTGCGGCTGTTGCATCGGCGGCTGCCGGATGGGCGAGTTTGCCGCCGGAATATGCGATTCCGCAGAGAGCGCCCTCGCTTGAAGAGGCGCAGGCGTATTGCGGTCGCCTAGCACGTTCGCATTACGAAAATTTTTCAGTAGCCACATGGTTTTTGCCGAAACGTTTGCGGCAGCATTTCTTTAATGTTTATGCGTATTGCCGGATCTCGGACGATTTGGGCGATGAAGTAGGGAATCCGCGAGCGTCGCTCGAATTGCTCGATCAGTGGGAAGCAGAATTGGATGCGTGCTATGAGGGCGTGCCGCGACATCCGGTATTTGTTGCGCTAGCGGAAACTGTTCGCCAATTCGACATCCCACGAAAACCTTTTGCGGATTTATTGACGGCGTTCCGCCAAGACCAGACGACATTGCGATACCCAACATTCGATGACTTGGTTGGGTATTGCAAGAACTCGGCGAATCCAGTTGGGCATCTTGTCTTGTATCTCTGCGGATACCGTGACGCGGAGAGGCAAACGCTTTCCGATTTCACTTGTACTGCGTTGCAACTGGCTAATTTCTGGCAGGACGTGAGCACGGATTACGAGAAGGGGCGGATTTATTTGCCGTTGATAGATCTTCAACATTTCGGAGTGACCGAAGACGACATCGCGGCGCAGCGGAATACGGCGGGTTTTTGCGATCTGATGGCTTTTCAAGTGGATCGCGCGTATGACTGGTTTGAGCGAGGGCTGCCGCTCATCAAGAAAGTGGATCGCGAACTGGCTGTGGACCTCGAATTGTTTAGCCGCGGAGGGCAAGAAATTCTAGCGGCGATTGAACGGCAAGGCTACAACGTGCTCGGCAACCGGCCGAAGATTTCGAAATCCCGCAAGCTGGCCTTGGTGGCTCGCGCTGCCTTGGGCAAGTGGCGATGAGTACCGCGGTGCAAACGGCCCGTGGTCCCTTTACTCCGACCGACTCGCAGATTGCAGTGGCCTATGCGGTCTGCCGTGGCATTACGCGGAAAGCGGCCAAGAATTTCTACTACGCATTTCTGATTCTGCCTCGCCCGAAAAGGCGCGCTCTTTGCGCGGTTTATGCCTTCATGCGGCGATGCGACGATATTGCAGACGAGGAGAGCTTGCCTACGCACGAACGCCGGCAAAGACTCTCGGATTGGCTGGACGCGGTGCATCGTGCTTTCGCCGGATATCCGACCGATGAGCCTGTCTTGCTTGCGCTGACGCATGCGCAACGCCGATTCGGCATTCCGGCTGGATTGCTCGATGAACTGGCTTTCGGCACGGCGATGGATGTGGAAGAAGATCAAGCTCGGTCGGCTTCGCGCGTAGCTTATGCGACGTTCGAAGACTTGAAGCTTTATTGCCATCGTGTGGCTTCGGTTGTCGGGTTGGTGTGCATTCGCATTTTCGGCTACACAGAACCTGAAGCGGAGCCGCTGGCGGAACGGTGCGGCCTCGCCTTTCAACTTACCAATATCATTCGCGACGTGAAAGAGGATGCTGCGGCGGGCCGGGTTTATCTGCCTGAAGAAGATCTGGCGAAGTTTTCAATTTCGCCGGAAGAATTGGCCGGGGCAACAGACACTGGACGGTATGCCCCTCTTTTGGCGATGGAAGGCGAACGCGCGCGCGAATTCTACCAATCGGGCGACGATTTAATTCCGTACATCAATGAAGATAGCCAACCCGCGCTTTGGGTCCTGATTAATATCTACCGTGCTTTGCTGGATAAGATAGCCAGCCGGAACTATGACGTGTTCCACGGCAAAGTCAGCCTGAGCGTCCGGGAAAAATTGGCAATTCTCGCCAAAGGCGTCTGGCAACGCCTGTTGTAAATATTCCACATGAATTCGCCCGAAGAAAATCCGCAAAAGGGTTCGGCCCCTGGCGTTGGCATTGTCGGCGGGGGTTTGGCCGGATTGGCTGCGGGCTGCGCCCTGGCGAATAGTGGATACAAGGTCACGCTGTTTGAACGGCGGCCTTTTCTAGGCGGACGTGCGTCTTCGTATGAGCACCCCGGTACCGGCGAAGTCATCGATAACTGCCAGCATGTGCTTTTCGGCGTTTGCACCAATCTAATTCAGTTCTACGAACGCATCGGTGCCGGGGGCAAAATTCACTGGACCGACGAGATGACGTTCGTCGAACCGGGCGGCCGCGCGTCGAAATTGGAAGCCACATTTCTGCCCCCTCCATTTCATACGTTGCCTTCGTTTCTGGGCTTTCCGTTTCTCGATGCACGCGACAAGTTGGCTATCGCTCGCGCCCTGGCAGTCCTTACGCCGTTTCCTGCGGAGGACAATGGAGAAAACTTTCTGCAATGGACGCAGCGTCACGGTCAGACACGAAACGCCATAGAGAGATTCTGGAAGCCGGTGCTCATCAGCGCGTTGAGCGAGGATTTAGACCGCATCTCGGTATCCGCTGCCGGGCAGGTAGTGCGCGAAACCATGAAGTCAAAAGCCGCCCGCCGCATGGGAATTCCGGCGATACCCCTGACCGAACTTTATGCGACTGCGCAGGAATATATTACGAGCCGGGGCGGGGACGTGCGCTTGCGTTCCAGTGTTGAGGGCATGCATCCCGCATCCGATTCGCCAGTATTGAGTGTTGCAGGCGTTGCCTTAAAGTTTGATTTTGTCATCCTCGCTTTGCCGTTCTTTTCTCTTGTGAATGTCTTGCCGCAAAATGGCGCATCGCAGCCTTTGCGCAATCAGATAGAACATTTTGAAAGCTCCCCCATCACGGGAATACATCTTTGGTTTGATCGCCAGATCACCGATCTCGAGCACGCCGTGCTGCTGGACCGAACGATTCAGTGGATGTTTCATAAATCCAAACTGCTCGGCCGCAATAGCGAGGGGAGTTACGTCGAATTAGTGGTGAGTTCGTCGAAGGATCTGATCGCCAAGTCGAAGCAAGAGATTGTGGAGATGGCGCTGGGCGAAGTTCGGGAATTCTTTCCGGACGCCCGAAATGCAAATTTGTTGAAGTCCACGGTCATTAAAGAGGTGAACGCGACGTATTCGCCGCGCCCTGGGATTGACCGCAAACGCCCGAAGCCACAAACGGCTTGGCCGCGCGTGTTTCTCGCTGGAGACTGGACGGCCACGGGATGGCCGGCCACGATGGAAGGCGCGGTCCGTAGCGGATATTTGGCGGCGGATGCGGTTTTGCAAGCGGCGGGCCAGGCGCAGGAGTCTTTTGTTGTTCCCGATCTGCCAGCGGCGGGGCTTATGAGGTTGTTCCCGTAATCATGCAGCAAGCAACGCCACGCCGCCGGCCACGCACAAGGCCGCCAGCCATCGGCGGTGATCTACTTTCTCATGCAAGAAGAGTTTGGCTGCAATGGCATTGGCTACGAAGGTGAGCGACGCCGATGCGGGCGCGATTAAGCTCACATCTCCCCAGGAAAGTCCGAAAAGCAGGCTATAAAAAGCCAGCGTCATGGCGAGAATCCCGGATAGAAAAAACGGGTTTCCCATCATACGACCAACGACGGCAAGCAACCCATGTTTTCGCCAAAGCTCGCCGACATCGCCAACCTGCTTCATTGCCCGTGCCAGCAGCACATCCCCGCTGGTGGAAGCGAACACGATTACAGCGATGGCGCACCAGGTGTAAAGCTGCTTCATCGGCGCACCTCGGCCGTGACGGCTTCATTCCGAGAATCAGCTTCGGGATTCAGGTGGTGGTGAGTACGTTCCGGCCCCTGGGTTACGAAGCCGACACCTGCGGAAATCAATAGGACGCCGAGCCACCGGGTCATCATGACATCCTCATGCAAATAGAATTTCGCGATCAGAGTGAGCAAGACGTAACCAAGAGATGTCGCGGGCAAAACGTAGGTGAGATCAGCCCAGGAAAGTGCGGCGGTATACGAAGCAAAAAATCCCAGCAGCAGGACAATCCCTAAAGCGACGGAAGGATTTGTGACGGCGAGAATGACTGTGCCGAGGTGGCTTAATGAAACATTGCCCACCTGTTTCATGCCATGCGCCAGCAGGGAATCGCCAATGGACGCACACAGCGTCACGCATGCCAGGACAAGATACTTACGGAAGGTCAAAAGAGTCTCGTTATTTCGTTAAGCCGTTCCGTTAAGCTTTTGCAGGCTCGGCCGCAGTCACCGCGTCGCCCTCAGCGCGCTTGTCCTTCACCCACTTGTTGCGCATGGCACGCACCTTGAGGAAGCTCTTCGCTTCTTTGTAAAGACGCTTGCGCTCGCCACTGGTGAACATAGCCTTACGTAGAATGCGAAATGCGGCTTTCGGCCGGAAGTAGTACTCGTCGTAGAAGCGGTGTACCGACTCCAGGAGATAATCCGCCGGCAAACCAGGATATTGAATTTGCGCTAATTGATGACCGCCATCATCCACCATCTTGGAGTCTGCGACCATGAACCCGTTCTTCATTGCGTAATCGTAGAGTTCGGTGCCTGGGTAAGCGTGAGCCACAGAGACTTGAATAGTTTCGACATCGAGTTCTTTAGCAAACTTAATGGTGCTCTCGATAGTCTCACGAGTTTCGCCGGGCAATCCGATGATGAAGTCGCCGTGAATTACCAAGCCGAGCTTATGGCAATCTTTGGTGAATTGCCGCGCACGTTCAATCGTGGCGCCTTTCTTAATGTTCTTAAGAATCTGCGGATCGCCGGACTCATAGCCAACGATCAATAGACGGCATCCCGCTTCTTTCATCGCCTTGAGCGTCTCGAAATCCGTCGTGACCCGCGAAGTGCAAGACCAAGTCAGGCCTAGCGGTTTCAGTTTCTCGCACAGTTCAACAGTGCGGACTTTCTGGATGTTAAAAGTGTCATCATCGAAGAAGAATTCTTTTACTTCCGGCCAGAGCTGCTTTGCTTTTGCCATTTCGGCCGCGACATCATCGGTAGAGCGCTTACGCCACGGATGTCCGCTTAACGTTTGCGGCCACAGGCAGAAGGTGCACTGCGCTGGGCATCCGCGAGTGGTATAGAGCGAGACGTAGGGATAAAGCAGAAACGGCACGTTGTAACGCGTGACATCGAGGTCGCGCTTGTAAATTTCTGTGACGTGCGGCATGTTGTCCAAATCTTGCAGATCGGGACGGTCGGGATTGTGAACGATGGCGCCGTCTTTCAGATACGACGCGCCGAGAATTTCATTCAGCGGTTTGCCGTGGGCGAATTCATAAACAGCCCAGTCGAACTCCTTGCGCACAATGAAATCAATATGGCGGTTCTCTTTCAGCGACCGCTCGGGGAGAACGCTGACGTGCGGGCCGACGAAGGCAATCTTAATCTTCGGGTTGACTTCTTTAATCTTCGCGGTCAGGCGAACATCGCCGGGGAAGCCGGGGGTGCTGGTGAAGAGCACGAGAAATTCGTAATCGCGCGCGATGTTGATGGTCTCTTCCGCCGACACGTGGTGGGAGGGCGCATCCAGCAGGCGCGAACCTTCGATCATGCCGGCGGGGTAAGCCAGCCAGACTGGGTACCAGTACGACTCGATTTCGCGCGTAGCGGGCCAGCGTGAGCCAGCGCCACCGTCAAAGTTCTCGAAAGAAGGCGGATTCAGGAGCAGTGTTTTTAAGGGCATAATTTTCAATTACTTATCTTCTATCTTAACATTTTCGAGCTACCAAAGGCGTAATCAGAGGTGCTTCTCGAGGTACTACGAGCGACCCTCAACCGTCTTCCGGCGAGCCCCATAAGTGCAAATTATCGTGAACCTTAAGAGTAGTTTGGCTAGGGCCTTTCTACAATCCGTTTGCACTGGAATGGCAGTTTGATGCATCCAGCCGCCGAAAAAGAGCCTCAAAAGCGATGCGGCTACTTATTGGGCCCAGCCGTGTTTAGCCCCACCCATGCGGGCAAATCTCCGGTAACCCGCAGCAAACCGATGCGCGCCCGCTCGAGTTCAAAGTCGGCATCTTGGAGAGAATTGAATCGCTCCGTCACGAGGACGCGCGCATCTTCGGCGTCGTGAATGGTCGCAGTGCCCGAGTCCATGCGAATCTGGGCTGACTGCAAGCCGGAGTCTGCGATCTGGTACTCCAATTCGGCGACCTGCTGCGCCGCGTCAAGTTGTTCGACTGAACGGCGCAGCCGCAAGACTTCATCCGACACCTGATTGCGCGCGTTTTCAGCGTCTTTTTTGGCGTGCACTGCTTCGGCGTCTGCAGCCCGCGCGTGGGCGCGTTGCGATTCGTTCAGAAAAGGGAAGCGCATGGCGATGCCGATGGTCGCATTGTGCTGCTGGAAGCTTCCGGGAACGAAATAGTTCTCGTAGTTGTTGAACGAAGCAAGCAGTGCATATTGACTGGCGAAATCAATGCTCGGCCATAATGAGCGATGTTCACCCTTGGCCTTTTCCACTTGGGCCAGGAAATGGGTGTTCGCCGCTTGGACCGCGGGATTTGCATCGAGCGTCTTGGCGATGAGATCGTCTTCCTGGTTTACGTCTTCCTGCTTGATTTCCGGCAACGCGGGAATCGTCCCAGCATCTGAGGAAATCGAATTCGCGGGCAGCCCAGTCAAATGTGAGAGCTTTTCACGGAGCAAATCAATCGAACTCTCCGCCTGAACGATGCGTAGATGGACGCGGGCCGTGGTCAATTGAGCCTGCTTTGCTGCGAGCGCATTGTCCACTCCTTCCTGAATGCGATGAGCCACAATTTGTTCAGCCTTTAAAGCGGCGATGTTGTCCTCGCGGAGATGGACCAGCAAAGTTTCCCAGCGACTAAGTTCGATGTAGCTGAGCACCGTGTCTTGAATCACGACACTACGCTGTTCTTTGCCTTGCAGAGTGCTCGCCAGGTATTCGGTTTTCGCGGCACGCACAAATTCACGTAGCGCGGGATTGATAAGCGCCGATTGAGCCGTCAGATTGACGATAGATGGCGCGGAACCTTCGAGGCTGAGAGGGTATCCCCAGGTCTTGCCCAAGCCCGAGCCGACGGTGACCTGCGGAATGTACTGGTCCCGCGCCTCCATGTAGGAAGCAAAAGCGCGCTGCTCGTCGGCGTCAGAGGTTGAAATTGTGGTGGCGTGCGCCAAAGCTAATTCGACGGCACGTCTCAGCGGTATGGGTTCGGCCATGAGCAGCGGCATTACAAATGAGAAAAAAGTCGCTGCCATCAAGAGGCAGAATGGAAGTCGCCACAGAGTTTTCATTTCCGCACCTTCACAATTGAAATCGAAATCTGAAAACGCTGATCTCGAATAATCGCGGCCTGGAACTACTCTCCACGCCGGTCTTCAGATATCCGGTTCAGGGCTTCCCGTGCCCGCGTGTAGCCGTGGGCGAGTTCCAAGGCAGACCGATAGGACGCAGCGGCTGCCGTGAAGTTACTCTGCTTCTCTTGCGCCTGACCGAGCCAGTAATATGCTTTGAATGTGGGCGCTAATTCCACAGTTGGTCCAGCGAGGTACTTTTGCAGCCAGGAAATCGCCAGCGGGATATTTCGATCGACGCGGATCAATGACTCAGCCGCCTCCATTGTGACCTCAGGATGGGCCGGCGGAGCAGTCACAGCATGTTGCAGCGCCTGCTGCATGTCGTCCATCCGATTGCGATGACCATAGAACAGCGCCAGATTAAACCAATCGATTGCGCCGCCCTTGCTGGCCTCGATTGCCGCGCGATACTCTTTTTCGGCGGCGGTGAAATCGTGGTCCTTTTCGGCGATGCGGGCCTTCACCCAATGCGACTTCGAAGGCTCAAGGCTCGCTAGAATTTGCGCTTGCGATTCCGCTTTATCGCGACCGCCTCCGATCATGCTCGGCGCTTCCAGGTAAAATTCTGCCAAGTCCGTGTGCGCCTCGATGTTCTGCGGATCTAATTGCACAGCGGTTTCGAACTCAGCGTGTACCTTCTTGGCGAGGCCGACCGCGACAAGAAAATTGGATGCGTCAGCTTTTTCGCCATAAGAGCGTCCCAGCCACAAGTGCTCGCGGCTGCTCTGCGGGTTCAGCGCAGCCGCTTTTTCGCAAGCGGAAACGGCAGAATTCCAATCCTGAAAATCAAAGTGGGCTCGGCAAAGTAAGTGATAGGAACCGGCATCGCTGGGATTCTGCGCCAGCGCGGTGTGTAAAAGCCCTATGGCCTGGTCGGCTTGGCCGCGCGCGAGCAAGTCCTCTGCCGGTTGCGTGGTGGAAGCCATCGCAGACATAAGAGCGAGTGAAAGAATCAATAAGAAGTATTTGCGCAATGAAAGCATATTTAATTTAGTGAACTAGCTTCACCACAGTCCCGTTCTGGATGGGTTTCGAATTCGTCGAATTGAGAGCCACCAGATCGTTATCGTTCAACCCGCTGGCAACCTCTACATGCGTCAAATTAGTGATTGACGTCTGCACGTTTCGACGATGCAATTCGTTGTTCTGAATTTGCAAGACGTACGCGCCTTGGTCATCCTGCCGCAGAGCTTCCCGTGGCAGCGTCAGTACGTCACGATGTTCGCCGACTACAATCGTCACGCCTACGTTTACGTTCGGCAACAATTTGTAATCGGCGTTGCTCACGACGCAGGTTGTCTCACCAACATTGCGGGTGCCTTGAATCTTTACAGTCGCCGGTACGGCCGATACAGTTCCTTGCCAAACGCGCCCGGGAACGGCGTCCCAGGTGATTTCGATCGGTTCACCAATCTTGAGACGGCCCACATCCGGTTCATCTACATACGCCCGAACTAGCACTTTAGACAGATCAGCTTCCTGCAAAACCAAGTCGCCGGCATTCAAATAGGCACCCTGGCGGGGAGCGATTGCATAGACAACACCATCAAACGGGGCGCGGATATTCAACTGTCTCAACACGTCTTCAGCGGCAGCGTATGCACTCTGGGCTTCTGATTGGCGGGCAGCAGCTTGCTGGATCTCAGGTTGCGAGTAGCGATCTTTCTGTTTTTGTTCTAGCAACTTTACATCCGCTTCTGTGCGCGCCAGTTGGCTGGTTGCGTCCCGCACTTCGCCGGAAGACGATGCACCTTGCTGTTGCAAACTCTGCAAAGCCTGGAGGTTATGTTGCGCGGTATCGCGCGCGGTGCGAGCCTTCACCAGTTGCGCGTTTAACGTCAGCAACTCCTCTTGATTTCCTCCGCTGCGGATAGCGCTGCCGTTGGCTTCTGCCGTACGTAATTGCGCCATTGCCTGGGCTGCTTGACTGCGAATCGATGCGTCGTCCAACTGCGCCAGAAGCTGGCCTTTTTTGACGTGATCGCCCTCTTTGACCAGTAATTGCGTCAACGTTGTACCAATCGGCGAATGGGCTTCAAAGTTAAGCACCGGTTCCACCTTGCCGTTAGTGGAAACCAAACTGCGAATGGTTCCGCGCTCGACTCTGGCTGCCCGCACTGGAACCGTCTCTCCATGGGGCATAAATGAAGCCAGCAGCAACACGCCGGCTACAACGCCCATCGTCCACAGGAGCCATCGCCGCGTGCCCAGAAGGCCAGCGCCATTTTCGTTTACAGGCATATTTATTGGCTAAACGCACTTTACCACTTGCCGGGTCGAGGCGATTACAGGCAACGTATATTAACTAGATGCCGTTATCTGTGCGAAGGACACAAAAATCATGCCTTCGAAATCGGCAGGCGCCTTCTGGGCAGTCTCGTCTTTTGATGGTATAAGTCCGTTTAGAATAAGGCAATTATGAGAAAAGTGTCAGGTTACACAAACGACCATGCCGAGGCTGGTTTGGATTTCGATTTCCCCGTCATCGAAACTTGGCCAAACCAATTTCCCGGCTATGAGATCGTGGTGGACGATCCCGAATTTACCTCCGTTTGCCCTAAGACCGGATTGCCCGACTTCGGCCAAATCTTAATCCGATATATGCCGGACAAATACTGCCTGGAATTGAAATCGCTCAAGGAATACTTGCAGTCCTATCGAAATCTTGGCATCTTTCAGGAAAACGTCACGAATCGCATTTTGGAAGACGTGGTGCGATATGCGCGTCCGGTTTGGGCGGAGGTAAAAGGCGACTTTCGCCCGCGGGGCGGAATCTCCACCGTGGTTGTAGCCCGCTGGCCTCGGCCGAAGCCGGAGACCGAAACGAAGACGAAGACCAAGAAGTCTCGATAATGCTGTTACGACTCGGCCATCGTGGAGCAAGGGCGAACCCTGAAATCCAGGAGAACTCGCCCGCTTCTTTTGATCTCGCGCTGGAACACGGCTGCGACGGTTTCGAGTTCGACGTTCGAAGATCGCGCGATGGCGAAGCCGTCGTATGCCACGACCCGCAGTGGAGCGGAAGAACAATCTCGAAAACACGAGCTGTGCTGCTCGGTCTGCCTCCATTGCAGGATGTCATGCGGATTTTCATGGCACGGGCATTCCTAGACATCGAACTAAAAACTCCCGGCCTGGAAGAGCAGACATTGGATGCCCTACGAGCACATCCTCCGGCAAAAGGATATGTAATTTCATCGTTTCTAGGCGCGGTAGTAAGACAAATTGCAACGCTCGATTCGCACGTGCCGCTGGGAATTATTTGCGAAAATCGTGCACAACTGTCTTCGTGGCGCGATTTGCCCGCGCAATACGTCATTGCAGAACAAAAACTGGTGACTCGCGGACTGGTCGCAGAGCTTCACGATGCGGGCAAGCGCATCATGGTCTGGACCGTCAACCGTGCGTCAAGCATGGAGCGTTTCGCCCAGTTTGGTGTCGATGGCATCATTTCGGATCAAACTGAACGCCTCGTGAGCACGCTCAGAGGATAAGATTGCCGTAACGCCTCTAGGGGCGCGGTCATGCTAGACTCGGCCTGAGCACACATGCGGATTCTCACCCGCTACATCCTCCGCGAAGTCAGTTCGCACGCTCTGCTCGGCGTCGCGATTTTTACCTTTGTCCTGTTTACCAGTGACTTAGGCCGCATCCTTGATCTCATCGTCCGTAACAGCGCGCCTCTGCCCAGTGTGGCGCAGATATTCGCTTTCACATTGCCGGTTACGCTCACATACACAATCCCCATGGGCGTACTCGTGGGCATTCTTATTGGCCTTAGCCGATTGGCCGCTGACAGCGAGATTACCGCAATGCGCGCCAGCGGATTCGGTGTCTGGACCTTCCTGCGGATCATTTCCATTTTTGTAGGCGCTGCCTGGTTGCTGGCAATGGTGAATGGCATTTACCTGGCCCCGGCTTCACAAGCCGGGTTAGCGCGGATCGAAGATCGTCTCAAAGCTTCACAAGCGTCGTTTGAAGTCCAGCCCCGCGTCTTCTACGAAGGATTCCCCAAGGTTGTTCTCTACGTTCAAGACGTGAAAGGCGCACGCGGCGCAGCCATATGGAAAGGTGTATTCCTCGCCGACATGAGCAATCCCTCGGCGCCCCGCATCACATTAGCCCGGCAGGGAATTCTTGTCAGCGAAGGGCCTTCGACCTTGCATCTCCATCTGATCGACGGCACGATGCACGAAACCGATCCGAAGACACAAGCGCATTATCAGATTTCTACGTTCGATCAGACGGATATCCCCATCGAGGTTCCCGCGGCCGAGAACAAGTCTGCATCGCAACTGGTTCCTACTACGCAGGTACCTACCCGGGACTTGCGCGAGCTCGCGCGAGAAAGTCGCGACACAACTGCCGTGCGCTGGTACCTCATTGAATTTCATCGCCGCCTTGCCCTTCCGACGGCATGTCTAGTTTTGGCCATGGTCGGCATTCCACTGGGCCTTTCGGCCAAGCGTGGCGGCAAGTCCACAGGCTTCGTGCTGACCGTTCTACTGGTTTTTGCTTACTATCTTGTTTCACTTACTGGCGTCTCATTGGCAAGGCAGGGACGAGTTCCGCCGTGGTTCGGTGGTTGGCTTGCGGATATTGCATTTTTCCTCGCAGGCGCATTTCTTCTTTGGCGCGCGGAAAGACGTCCCTTCGATATTTCGTGGTTCCGATTACGTAATCCCTTCCGCAGAATTTGGCCAGTGGGCGCCAAATCGGAACGCACGGCAGGTCGTGGCGCGTTCGACCGGGCAGCAAGCCGGATTCGCGTGTTCCGCGCCAGCTTCCCCATGATTCTGGATGACTTGGTCTTGCGCGATTTCGGGTTCTATCTCGCTTTAATACTTTTTTCGTTCGTCACGCTGCTGCTGGTTTTTACTTTGTTCGAATTAATCGGCGATATTTTGCGGAATCAGGTTTCGTTGCTCACGGTAGGGGACTATCTACTCAATGTCACGCCTTATTTCCTCTACAACGTGGCCCCGCTATGTATCTTGTTGTCGGTCTTAATCACCTTTGGCGTGATGCAACGGAGCAATGAAATTACGGCAATTAAAGCCACAGGAATCAGCATTTATCGTATTGTGATTCCCGTGCTGGTGGCGTCCACCTTTCTGGCGGCGGGACTATTTTTCTTTGACCAGTTCTACTTGCCTTACGCCAACAAGCGGCAGGACGCGCTCCGTAACCAAATCAAAGGGAAGCCCGCACAGACTTACCTGAATCCGGACCGCAAATGGATTTTCGGACAACACTCGACAATTTACTATTATCAATTTTTCGATTCCGACCGCGATCAATTCGACAGTTTGTCTGTATTTCAGTTTGATCCTGCGACATTCAGCCTAACCCATCGAATCTACGCCGATCGGGCGCATTGGGATGATGGCTTGCGTCGCTGGGTATGCACGCAAGGTTGGGAGCGCACTCTGCGGGGCGCTGCAATTGATGAATACCGTCCTTATGACGTTTCCACTTTTGCTGTGGTGAATGAGCCGCCAACTTATTTCAAGAAGGAAGTTAAGCAATCTTCTGAGATGAACTATGCCGAGCTTCGACGGTATATCGGCGATTTGCAGCAAAGCGGCTTCGACGTCATCCGCCTGCGAGTGCAGCTTCAGAAAAAGCTTGCGTATCCTGCTATTTCGTTTGTAATGGCGGTGCTTGCGATTCCGTTTTCTTTGTCCGCTGGTCGCAGGAGCACGATTACGGGTGTAGCCACCGCAGTGTCCATTGCAGTCGTTTACTGGACGGTAGCGGGCCTTTTCGAAGCGATGGGCAATATCAGCCAGTTGCCACCTTTCCTCGCCGCCTGGTCACCGGACTTCATCTTCGCCTTGCTGGGTGGCTACCTGATCTTGAAGCTTCCGACCTAAATCCTATCCACGATATATCTTCGACCCTATCGTCCCGCGATTCCCGTGGGATTGCCGGAGATCGTGGGCGTGGGCATTCCCAACACGCCGAGAGCGCCAAGGGTGGAATCGAAGCTATAGGTAGACACGGTAGTGCTGCCATTATTTGTTACGTAGAGATACTCGATAGTGCCACCGGTGGCCGTGATGAGCGTCGTTCCCGTTATCACGGTAAGTCCGAAAGGCGTCGTTCCGGTCGATACCGCTGCTGGGCTCAGTGCTGTAAGCGCACCTGTGCCCGTACTAATTTTGAATTGCGAAATCTGATTTGAAGTTTGATCCACAACATACAAGAACATGCCAGTCGCATCCGTCGAAATCGCACTCGGGCCAATGCCCGCCGAAAATGGCGAGCCCGGCACCGGCGTCAAACCGCCGTCCGGTACATTGGGATTCGAACAAGTGGTCGTGACTTTGTCGCAGATCGATAAAGCCGAGACATTGTTGTCGTGAAAATTGGAGACGTAAAGAAATGCCCCAGTCGGAGTAATGCCGAGTCCCCCTGGATTCGTCCCCACACTGTAAGGTCCGTTCGTGGATTGCGCCAGCGCGCCATTCGACCCGACATTGAAGACCGAGACCGTATATGTGAGGCTATTGGATACGTAGAGGAAATTGCCTGACGCACTCACGGCCAAGCCCGAAGGCAAAGTTGGTGTGGTCACGCCCGGGGTGACAGTGGAAAATGGCGAGCCTGGGACTTGCGTCAAAGTAGTGCCGCTAACGGAGTAAGCCGATACAGTGGAATCACCCTGATTCGCCACAAACAAAAAAGTACCAGCAGGATTGAACGCGAGCGCGATCGGGGAAACGCCCGTGCCAACGGTGCCGGTGACTGCTGTGAGGGAACCATCGCCAGCAATGGTATACAACGTAAGGCAGCCCGTAGCGGCACTGCTGCAAGAGCTATTGGCGATCACCAGCGTGGTTGCATCTGGCGAAATCGCCATCGCAGTGGGCGAACTGCCCACGCCCGTACCCGTTTGAATACCCGGTCCATCGGCCGAAAGCGCGCCAGAACTTAAAGTTACGCCATACGCCTGCACGGCCGTGTTGCCGGCTGTGGCGACAAAAATGTCACCCACGCTCTGCGTGCTGGTAAGGGTGTTGTTGTTATTGCTGCAACCGAGGCAACACAACATCGCGGCGAACAGCGTCAGACTCGGAAATGCGCGGGACTTCATTCCTAGACTATCTCCATAACCTTTGAAAGCTGCCGGAGTGAACGCCCGGTTCAGCCGATTCATCCTGATTTCATGCAAACGGGACATTTATTTGTGTATCAGGAATACTCATGAAGAGCAAACCAGCCGTGCGGATTGGAACCCGAAACAACGGAGAAGGTTGCCCGCCGGACACCCCAGATTCCTGTGTCGTGCTCGAGCAAACTAGCCGGCAGAAATATTCTCTGTAATTTGGATTCGCTCGCTGGATCGCGTTGGCTGCCTGAGGGGAAGAACGGGAAGGAGCAATTCTACGCATAAGCCGCCGCGCGGCAGGTTCGCCGCAGTTGCCCGGCCCCCATGCAAACGAACGGCACGGTCGGCGATGGCCAATCCGAGGCCTGCGCCTCCTGTTCCGCGCCCGCGTGCATCGTCAATCCGGTAGAAGGGCTGGAAGATTTTCTGCAAAGAATCTTCAGGCACGCCCGAGCCCGCATCTACAACTTGCACGACTGCTTCCTCACTGACTCCGTTTTTCGCGGGCCGTCGTTCCAGTCTGACCTGAACGCTGGTGCCTTCCTGCGTATAGCGGATCGCATTGCGCACAATGTTTTCAACCGCGCTATGCAGTAGACTCTGGTCGCCTAACACCTCGGCATCGGCCAGAATCGCATAGTCCACATGACATCCGCGGCTCTGTGCCTCGAAGGCAGCATCGTTAGCGACGTCAGCAACCAGCTCGCTCAACTGCACTGGAACTCGCTGAATGACCTGATTGCCGGCGTCGAGGCGGGCAATCGTGAGCAGGCGTCCAATTAATTCGTTGAGCCGGCTGGCCTCGCGCTCCATGCGATCGAGCGAAGTCTGAGCTTCCGGACCGCTACGTTGCCGCGCCAATTCGAGTGCCACATTGAGGCGGGCGAGAGGCGAACGCAGTTCGTGCGAAATGTCTTTCAGCAACCGTGCTTGCGAATCCAACAAATTTTCAATGCGTTCCGCCATCCGGTCGAAATCGCGGACGAGTTGCGAAATATCGTCTCGGCCCCGCGCATTTGGCTTGCCGGCGCGCGCTTTCAGATCTCCAGAAGCGAGTTTTTGCGTCGCCGCGCGCAAGCGTACGATCGGAGCGGTCAAATAGTGGGCAAGAAGAAAACAGATGAATCCTGAAGAAATGATCCCGATCCCAATCGCCAAAAAGGGCTCACCATTGGGTCCGAACAATGAGTGTTTCGGCGGGGGCAATTCAATCACGAGAGAGTAACGCCGCCCGTCCGGCATCACGCTCGCTTGCTTAAGAAATTGCATGGGACGCAAACGTCCCCAGATCGTGTCAGCGGTGGACGCCTGCCCGCGATTGACTTTCAGTACCCAATCAGGCGGCGTTCGTCCGGAAACTTCCTGGCCTTGTTCATCGAAAAGAAAGAGGTGAATCCGCTGCGCGTCATGTTGGTTCCAGGCGAATTTCCGGAATCCGTCGGGACCGCCGCTGAGGTACGCAGCGAATGATTCGTTCAAAAGTTTTGGCTCCGCAGCTTCGATCGCCGCTGCGACCCGGCCCGGCCGCATTGCCAGGGTCAGCAGCATGGCTAGAACAATGAAGAGCGCCTGTGCCACCCAGAAGCTAACGAAAATCCTGACAAATAAGCTTCTCACTTTGCCTCGCTCCGCGCTGCGCTCCTGGGATGCGCAAATATGTAACCGACACCCCGCACGGTCTTAATGTGATCGGCTCCATTGTCAGAATCGCCCAGCTTTTTTCGCACTTTGCTGACATGCATGTCGATGCTGCGGTCGAAGGGAGAAAATTTTCGCCCGAGCACAATATCTACGAGGTGTTCACGAGTGACCACGCGGCCGGCATCCTGGAGCAGTGCTTGCAACAAATTGAACTCGACGGAGGTCAGATCAACGGGTACGCCGTCTTGCAAAACGGTGCGCGTCGCCGGATCCAGTTCAACGTCGCCGACGCGTAGGACTTCGGGCATGGCATCGCCTTCAGGTTTTTCTATGGGCGCACTTCGACGCAGAATTGCTCGAATGCGGGCGACAAGCTCGCGAGGATTAAAAGGTTTCGGCAGGTAGTCGTCAGCGCCGATTTCGAGGCCGACAATGCGATCCACATCTTGTCCCCGAGCGGTCAATAGCAGGACGGGGAGTTGCGATTGTGCCCGGATGCGTCGTAGGACATCCAGGCCATTAAGACCGGGAAGCATGACGTCCAATATCACCAGACAATGCTCGCCTTCCAGCGAGCGCTTCAGGCCACGCGTTCCGTCATAAACCCACTCGACATCGAATCCTTCGGGAGCGAGATATTCCGCAACCAAGCTACAAAGCTCTACATCGTCGTCAATGACAAGAATCTTATCCACGAATTTGCCAGTTCTACTCATTTTATTTTTACAACGTTGGCTCGAATTAAGGCGTAAAGAATTGTCAATTCAACAGTTTACGCCTGTGACAAAACTTTACTGCAGTTGACCGACTTTTTACCACTTCTCCCGTCGCTCTGTGTTTGAATCAGAGTGAGTCAATTCAGGGCGACTGCATCATTAGCCCGAGAGAGCAGGTCAAGCAATGTTCACTTCTAAGTTTACTGGTTTCCAAGTAAAATCGCGCCTCCGCAATGTGGGGGCAATTGCGCTGTTGCTGGCATCGTCATTTGCCTTGGCCCAAGAAGGTCCACCCCCTGCTCATGGGGCCCTGATGGGTGGTCATGAATTGCGCTTTCTATCGCGCTACCTTAGCCTGACCGAAGCGCAGAAAGCGCAAGTGAAGCAACTCCTTGACGGCGAGCGATCTGCCGCAAGCCCTCTGATGCAACAGGCACATCAAAGTCACTTGCAGATGACGCAACTGGTGCAGAGCGGCAATTTCGATGAGACCAAGGCGCAGACCATAGCCGTTTCTCTATCGCAAACCGATAGTCAACTGATGGTCGAACACGCCAAGGTTGAAGCGCAGATTTTTCAGCTACTTACCCCGGAACAGAAGACAAAAATGACGCAACTTACGACCGAACGTGAGCAGCATTTTAGCGAGCACATGCAGCGGCAACAGCCCAATGACCAGCCGCAAACACCCAACAACTGAGCGAGTTGGAGGGGTAGGGGAGGGAATCGGGAGAATCCCTCCCCTTACATTCGCATTAGTTTGGAGCTAAGCCATGAATCTGGATTTGATACACAGTGTCCTGCTTAATTGCGGCCGCTTGTTCTTCACAGTTTGGACTATTCTCCTCGTCAGCGTTGGAATCGTTGTGTTCCGCAGCGATTTGAGCTGATACGCCTCTAAATCTGCACCCGCAACTGCTAGAATCGCATCTAGTAGAAGCGCATGCTGCCCAAGAGTCTTCGTCCCCTTGCACCCTATTTCAAGAAATACCGGCGCGGCTATTTGCTGGGTGGAATTTGCGTACTGTTCCACAACGGTATTTGGATACTCTTCCCGCAGGTTATTCGCCGCGCAATCGATGATTTAAATCAGGGTGTCACTCGTCACAAGCTGCTGACTTATGCGTTGCTGCTTCTCGGGATTGCCTTCGCCAAGGGCATTTTCCAATTTTTGACGCGCTGGATTGTGATTGGAGTATCGCGGGACGTGGAATTTGACCTGCGGAACGACCTGTTCCGGCACCTTGAAAGCCTGTCCTATTCCTACTATCAACGGACACGCACTGGCGACATTATGGCCCGCGCTACCAACGATCTAAATGCGGTCCGTATGCTTCTCGGCCCTGCCATTATGTATTCGGCCAATACGATCGTGTTTACATTCGGCGCTCTGGCCTTCATGCTCTCGATCAGTCCGCGGTTAACGCTCTTCGCATTTCTTCCACTGCCCATCGTCAGCATTGTCGTGCAATATTTTGGCCGCAAAATTCACGAGCGTTTCGAACGAATCCAGGCCATGTTTTCGGAAATCTCTGCCCGCGCCCAGGAAAACTTCTCCGGCGCTCGCGTCATCCGCGCCTACGTGCAGGAAGAGGCAGAGATCGCGGGGTTTGAGACTTCGAACCGTGAATATATCGTCCGTAGCCTGAAGTTGGTGCGCCTCATGGGCATGCTCTGGCCCACCCTCGAGACCATGTTGGGCTTGGCCATCGTGCTCGTTTTGTGGTTGGGCGGAAGGGAAGTGCTGCATCATCGAATGAGCGTCGGAGATTTTGTCGCCTTCAACACCTACATGGTGCAGCTCACATGGCCGATTATTGCGCTTGGGTGGGTCATCAATATTTTTCAACGCGGCACAGCTTCGATGCTGCGTATCAACGAAATTCTCGTGGAGAAACCCGAGATTGTGGATGAGCCGGATGCAAGGACTCCCGTTTCGGGCATGCTGCACGGCGAGATCGAATTCCGAGGTCTCGATTTTAGCTACGGCGATGCAGGAGTTCTGCATGACGTGAACCTTAAGATTCCCGCAGGCAGCAGCCTGGCAATCGTCGGACCTACCGGGTCCGGAAAGACAACGCTGGTAAGTCTTATTCCTCGTATTTTCGACGCTGCGTCAGATAGCGTCTTCATCGATCGGCGGCCAGTCCGGGAGTACCCTCTCGGGTTCCTGCGGGAGAACATTGGCTTCGTTCCGCAAGAGACCTTCCTCTTCAGCGAAACCGTGCGGGAAAACATAGCGTTCGGCAAGCCGGATGCGACCGAGGAAGAAGTCAGGGCGGCCGCGGAAGCAGCCAGCATTGCCGCGGAGATAGAAGCGTTCCCGGAAAAATACCGCACCCTTGTTGGCGAGCGTGGCATTACCCTGTCAGGAGGCCAGAAACAGCGCACGGCGATCGCTCGCGCCATCCTTCGGAATCCGCGCATTCTCATTCTCGATGACGCTCTTGCCAGTGTAGATACGCAGACGGAGGACCGCATCCTCAACCACCTTCGCAATGTAATGAAAGGTCGAACCACAATCTTCATCTCGCATCGGGTTTCAACGGTGCGCAATGCGGATCGCATCGCGGTCCTGGATCATGGTCGCATCGTAGAATTGGGCACGCACGAAGAGCTTTTGGCTCTCGACGGGTACTACACCGAGCTTTACAACAAGCAACTGCTGGAAGAAGAATTGGCGGAAGTCTAACGCGCGATTTATGAAACGTGTTCCCACCGCCGAACTCTTGGACTTAGACTCCGGCACGCCCTCAGCGATAGCCCTCGCGCTGCGCGATCTCGACCACATCAATCGCTGGTTCGGCGGAATCAGCACCTCTCAAGCCCTGGTAATGCAAGTGGCTCAATCAGCCGGTCTCCATCGCATTACGATGCTTGAGGTAGCTGCCGGCTCCGGTAATACGTCAAGGGCTGTGCAACGGCGATTAAGCCAGCGCGGCTTTCGCATGGATTTGACGTTGCTCGATCGGGCTCCATCGCATCTGGCGAGCGGATCGGATCATGGTTCGTGCAACGGTCCCCACGACGGTCCAAGGCCGCCAATGGTCCCGGTGGTCGCGGGTGACGCTTTGACGTTACCTTTCGGAGACAACAGTTTCGATGTCGTGAGTTCTAATCTGTTTGTGCACCATTTGACTCCGAAGCAGACAGAACAGTTCATTCGGGAAGGGTTGCGTGTTTGCCGGCATGCTTTGGTCATTAACGACGTCAGCCGGAGCTGGCTCCATCTGGGCTTGGTCTATCTGGGTTTGCCGCTTTTCCGTAGCCGGATCACCTGGAATGATGCCCCTGCCTCAGTCCGTCAGGCGTACAGACCAAAAGAAATAGAGGCGCTCTTGACGCAATCGTCCGCGTGCGGCGTCGACGTTCGAAGCCGTTTTCTATTTCGCATGGGCGCCATTGCCTGGAAGTCGCGCGTGGAAGCTTGAGATGTATGACCTTGCCGTCATTGGCGCAGGACCAGCCGGTTGCTCTGCGGCCATCACCGCGGCCCGGCAAGGAGCGCGCGTCGTACTTTTTGAAAAAGGCGATTTTCCTCGCCAAAAAGTATGCGGCGAGTTCGTCTCCGCAGAATCTCTGGCATTGCTTTCGAGCTTGCTAAGTGTGGCACAACGTCCGCTTCTGGAAAACGCTCTGCGAATCTGCGCCGCACAAATATTTCTGGACGGTCGAACGATCCGGACGAAGATTGAGCCTGCCGCTGCTAGCATCCCTCGATTCAATCTCGATGCCGCACTGTGGCAATCCGCCAAAGAGGCGGGCATAGATGCTCGCACGAAAAGCCCTATCTCCGAAGTGGAGAGCGAAGGTCCATTCGAGCTGCGTTGTGGCCACGAGACAATCCCGGCGCGCGCCGTAATTCACGCAAGCGGCCGTTGGTCGAATCTCAATCAGAAACGCTCACCTTTGGAAAATTCGGTCGTAAGAGAAAAATGGATCGGAGTAAAAGCCCATTTTGAAGAACATGCGCCGCCCTCCAGCGTGGATTTGTATTTCCTTGACGGAGGCTATTGCGGCGTGCAACCCGTAGACTTAGCGGACCCGACCGCTTCGCGACGCGTGAATGTTTCGGCGATGGTTCGTGCAAGCGTGGCCACAACTCTGCCGCAGGTCTTTTCCTGCAATCCGGCGCTTCAGCAGCGAAGCGTGTCGTGGACGCCACTGACCGACGTAGTGACCACATCTCCGCTGATCTTCCGTCGGCCGGAATGCACGAGAGGTAATGCGCTGCGTGTGGGCGACGCCGCCGGATTCGTGGATCCCTTTGTGGGAGACGGGATTTCTCTGGCGCTGCGGAGCGGCGCCATGGCCGCCGAATCCTTGTCCGCGTTTTTTACGGGAAAGATCAAGCTTGACTCCGCCGTAGTCACATACCGTGCTTCCTATGAGGCAAATTTAGCTGTGATCTTTCGAAATTCTTCGCGGCTCAGACACCTTCTACGTCTTCCGCGTTCGTTACGGAAGCCATTGCTGTTTGTTCTCAGCAATACCCCGCCGCTCACAGAATGGATCATGCGCAGAACGCGATAAACCGCCGGAAGAAGCGCTTAGCGGATGACCAAGACTTCGCGGATATTGTCGCGGGTGAGAAAGAATTTGATGGAGGCGAAATCGCGGAATAGCGTTTCCACGTGGCGATTATTGAAGACACGCTGCAATCGGAACCCACTACCGATAGCAGTATGTTTCGCGCCCGCCGGGCCTTTGCGCACGTGACGTCGAGGTCCGATTGGCTGCATCTCCAACGTGTCCGTATTCAACATGTGATACCGGTAGCAGGGCGCGTCCGGACCCGCTTCACGAGTATGAAAGAATGCGAGCAACACTCCGCCGGGTTTTATCATAGACCAGAGCCTGCCCACTACCGGCTTTACCAGACTCTCATCCAAATAGTCGGCCAGGTTCCAGCACAAAACCACGTCGAATTGGGCATTCGAATAAGCGAGGTTTTCGTTCAGAAAGCGCTTGCTGTCGAGAACCGGATTGCCTTGCTCGTCCGTGGTGGCCAACTCCGGGTCGGTCGCGGCTTCTAGCAGGTCTTCGCTGTAAACTTTGTGACCGCGTTCGGTGAGGTAGCGGATATTGTTGGCCGAGGTGTAGCCAATATCCAGCACACAAAGCGATTCGTCGGATTGCAGAGATCGCGACACCTCGATCATGGCACTGGATCGTCGCGTCAGCCGTTGAGCTGCTGCTTGCGCGTCTAAAGACGCGTTAACGTCGGCATGGGAACTCCGAAAAAACTTCATGAAACCATTTGTGACGGATGCCATTTAATTCCAGCTTGCGGTGTGCGCCACCCCATCTACCAATATATCGTGGGTCTCAGGGGAAACCCGCATGATTTTCTCACCAGCCGCGTTACGGTAGTGACTCTATCTGTTGCCTGCCGCCCCTTTGCCTTCTTCGCGCTGCACGTCCAGCTTTCCTTTAAACATTGCGCCTTCTTCAATGGCAATTCGCTGGGTGCTGATCTCGCCCGTGGCGCTCGCCGATTTGCGCAATTCCGTGCGATCACTGGAACGGATCGCTCCTTCGATTTTTCCTTCAATCACGATGGTTTTGGCGCTGACATCGGCCTTGACTTGACCACTAGGCCCGATCGTCAGGTTGTTTCCGTCCAGTCGGATGGAACCCTCGATCTGCCCGTCCACGAAGAGATCTTCGCTGCCTGAAACTTCTCCTTTAATGACGACCGACTTGCCAATATAGGCGAGCTCCGCCTTTTTGGGAGTGTCCATTGGTCAGCCTCCTAAGGCCTGAGAGTAATAAAACTGCGCTTGGATTCTTTTGCCTTGCTGCGAATTCTCGGGCAGAAAGAAGCGGTGCTACTTTGAGTCAAGTGTAACTTACCTCTTGCCAGTCAATATACGCTAGTACAGAGATTTTTGCGCGGTGATACAGGAATCCGTCACGTAGAATTTTGACGGGTTGAAACATTTCAGCATCAAACGAACTTCTTTTTAAGCACGATTGGTCGAGTCTTTGTCGAATCTTTAATGATGAATGGCAAACCATGAAAGCCAACCAGGTCTGGATATTGCTTCTAGTCATCGCTGGCGCGTACCAACTCGCCTGCGCGGAGTCCGATGTGCCGCCGCCCGCAGAATTAGTTCGCCTCACCGTGCATAACGAACTGGCCAGCGACCGCGGCACCGGACAGAACTTCATGTTCTGCGACCATAAGCAAACCCAGCACGTGACCGAGACAAAAGCCTTAGTCGAGACCCACACCGCGACAGCAGGCTTGGTCGTTGCCCGCAATGGGAAGCCTCTTAGCGGCTCTGACCAGCGTGCGGAATTCGCGCGTGAGCAGCGTTTCGTAAATTCGCCGTCGGAGTTGCAGGCGAAGATGCGTCATGAGCAAGAAGATCGTGACCATACCATTCAAATTATGAAGGCCCTCCCTGACGCATTTCTCTATGAAGCGGCAGGCACAGAGATGGGTACTGGCAGCCTCGGGAAACAAGGCGACGAGTTGGTTCGCTTAAATTTTCATCCGAACCCCAAATACGTTCCGCCCTCGCGGGTGGAGGAGGTTTTAACCGGTTTACAAGGCTACATCCTGGTGGATGTCAAACAGCATCGCATCGCAAAAATCGATGGCACGTTATTTCGCGACGTAGACTTTGGCTGGGGAATCCTGGGGAAACTCAATCAAGGAGGGCACTTCTTGGTCGAACAAGCCGATGTGGGCGACGGGCAGTGGGAAATTACTTATATGCACCTTTCCATCCAGGGGCGTGTGCTGTTGGTGAAGAAACTTACGATGGAATCTAAGGAGGTCTTTACCGGTTTCCACAAAGTCCCTTCCGCACTCAGTTTCGCCGAGGGCTTGAA
>JBEKTR010000008.1:0-31857 GCA_049515835.1 Terriglobales bacterium | reverse complement strand
GCTGGCCACGGATTCTGGGCAATAAGCTTCTGAATGACCGGATTGGTTGAATCACTCGGAATGAGCTGTCCGCCGGGACCACTTCCCGTCGGAACATCCGCAATCGTCACCACACCAACGGGCTCTTGCTGCCCCTCATAGTCAGCATAAAAGAATGTTTTGTTCTTGATGATCGGACCACCGAGAGACGCGCCATATTGATTATTGTGAAATTGCGCCTTCGGCTGGCTGGACGGATTGAAATAATTACGCGCGTCGAGCGCGTCGTTGCGGAAATATTCGGCCGCCGACCCGTGCAACTGGTTGGTCCCGCTCTTGGTGACGATGTTGACCACTGCACCCGCATTTCGGCCGTATTCCGGCTCAAAGTTTGACAAGACGTGGGCTTCGGCGACGGCATCAATGGGTAGAATGGTTGAGGGCGTCCCGAATACTCCCGCCTGATTAATCGCCGGGTCGTTACGGTACCCGTCGTTCATGTCGGTCCCGTCCAGCAGGTAGTTGTTGGATCGTCCGCGGGCGCCATTCATTGAGAACTCGCCGTAAGAACCGGGCGAATCAGAAATCTGGTCTGGCGAACCCGCTACGCCGGGGTTCAAGTAAATCAACTTCGTATAGTCGCGACCATTGACGGGAAGATCCTTTACGACTTCGCTGGTCAGCACGCCGCCCAATGTATTGCTCGTGGTTTCGATCTGGGGCAAAGTTTCGCCGGATACTTCCACCTGTTCATTCACTTGTCCCGGCTTGAGCGCTACATCCACTCGCCGCTCGCTGGCTACATCCACGGCCACGGTGTTCGTTATAGATGTCTGAAATCCTTTTTGCGTGACAGTTACGCTGTATGTTCCGACCGGCAGCTCCGGCACGGCATAAGTTCCGTCCGCGGTGGTCACCGTCACGCGATCCTGACCGGTATTCACATTGTGAATTTTGACGCTCGCGCCCGGAACTACAGCGCCCGAAGCATCCGTGACCGAGCCCAAAATCGTGCCGCGGAAGGTTTGTGCCGCTAAGGATCCAGCCATCAGAAGTACACAAGCAAGGATCTCCCGAACTCTCATTGGAAAGTCTCCCATTCGCATAAAGTAATGTGCATCAATAGCTTGCCGTCGAGATTCCCGAGCAAACCAAAATTCTCTAATTCGGAAGTCTAGTCGGGAAACGATTCAAATGAAATACAAAATATTAATAGGAGCCAAAAGAGGAACCGTAACTAAAGTAAGGGAAGTCGCAATGCTAGAAGGTAAAGGCGACGCCGCCACGAACGCTGCGCGCCGACTGGACGAGATAGACCGTATGGCCATCCTGTCCAACCACAGGCACGTAGCCTTGCGCGAGGAGATTGCGCAGGTCAATCATCGCTTCCAAGTGGCTGGGTAAAAAGCCGGTGCCCGGAATCGGTTGGCGGAAGAAAAGATTCAAGTATGGGTCGGCCTGTCCCATCGACGCATTGAACATATCAACCGGAGTTAGCGCAGGGCCGCTGACCCATTGGTAGGAAGCAATCCAGCCGGTTTTCGCGCCTGGTAGTGTTCCTTTTACTTTGCCAGTCAAGGCATGGCGCTGTTTGACCGTGCTCCAATCACGCACAGACTCCAGGCTGGAATCAGCGCCGTCCGGCGTCAGCACGCCGCCGTAGGCATAATCGAAGGTCGTCGTTACGCGCGAACTGAGGTGGGTTTCAACCGCTACGCGCACACCTTGCGCGTCCAGTCGCCGCCCGCGATAGGTAAATGTTCCGGAGTAAATATCCGGCAGCACTTCCCCGCTCACCGCGGAATACGTTCCGACGCCAGTCAGCGCGGGATCCGAAACCCGGTCAAAATAAGTCGCCAGTTGCAGCGTATTCTTTCCTGCGCGATGCGTAAGGGCAACTTCGTGGTGATGCGCCCGTTCGAGCGAAGCCCGATAGCCCACAATGCTCATCCGCGGACTGTTGTCGCTCAGATAGGCCGCGTCGCGGTCAAACCCTTTTTCAGCCATGTTGTCCGGCTCGGCAGTAGCGTAAGCATAAGTAACCAACGTATCCGGCGAGAGATGCACATCGGCAGAGCCAAACGGCCTAAAGGCGCTAACCCGCCCGAGGAATTGAATGGTTTGCAGCTCGCTGCCAAACTTCAACTCCAGCACGTCGCCAAATTTCATATCGTCCGACGTGGTCAGCGCAACCGATTGGAAGTCTGAGTCGGGTAAAGCCAATGCCGGTGAGGCCAAGTTTCGGACCGTCACCGCGACGCTCGGACCGGAGCCATCTATGTTCGTCTGACTATAGCCAGCGCGCAAGACGGTAGCTGGTGTCGAATAGCCGTAGCCGAGGTTCCCGCTCAACGTGGCCATCCCCTCGGAAAAAACCGGCTTGGCGAGCGTAAAATCCGTACTCATATCCGAGCCCGTACCAAACCCCTCGGCGCTCGAACCGGCAACAAAGGAAAGCATTCCTGTTACATCGTGAAAAGTCGAGACGTGTTCGCGCGATGCGGCCAGCGCTGGGTCTTGGAAGCGCAGTATGGGCCGATCCGAAACTGAGCGCAGGACCCATTTCCAGTCGTCATTGTCGTTAGGATTGCTGCGTAGCGGCGGCAATTGCACGGCATCAAATAGAGAGTTCAGCGTAACGTCCACAACGGTGCTAGTGCCAGGGCGCAGTCCGATTTTTTCCCGCACGGCGGGCAGAAATGATGGCACGGTAACATGAATGCTATAAGTTCCGGGAAGCAACCCTGCCATGTAGTAGCGCCCGTCTTCGTTCGTAAAAGCTTTTGCGGACTGCACTTGCGCACTGAGGATCTCGACCACCGCCCCCATCTGCGGGACACCACTGGCACTGCGCACTTGGCCGGTGATGGAACCGGGGCGTTCTGAAGCCATCAGAGGTAGCGCGAAAATTGCCGCCAATGCGAGCGTTGATCCGAGTTTATGAAACATCATCCCACCGCCCGCTGGAAGCGGGTCGCCTATTCCACCGCAAACGTCGCGGTTGGATCCAGCGACTGCTTGGAGATATTGTCACTCACCTTGATTTGAATGCGATACGTGCCTGGATCAAGGTTGGCGGCCTCGAGAGTCTTCTGTAGGGTCACTTGGTCGCCGACATTCCCCATCTTGTCCGTAGTTTCTACCGTATGAATTACGGGTTTATTGGTCGCTACGTTCACCACATCATACTCCACCGTAGCCGAAGGTTTATGCGTTTTTTCGTCCATTCCCAGGTTATAAACCTGCATCCAGAAGCTCATTTTCTGGCCGCGTTTAAAGCTGGCTGGCTTGCCATCGGCAGGAGGAACTTTCGGACGCACTTTGGTCGCCCCGATCACGAACATGCCTGTGCCCACATTCTTCGAAGGCACTGGCTCCATGTCATCAGCAATAATCAGGGAAGACGAAGCCAGCTTGTCTTCAGCGTACTCCGGAACCACAATCCCCTTAGTCCATGTGCCCTTGCGGTCTCCGTTAACGTCTTTAACCACAATGTCAAGCCGGTAGCGACCGGGACGAAGCGGAAGCGCCTTCCAGTAAATTTGTGAATTTTCAACCGCTTTCGGGAGCAACTCTGCCGGAATATCCGCTTCCACCGTATCTTCGAAAGTCTGCGAGACTTTGCCCGTCAGGGTGGAGACGCGGCCGAAGATATTAACTGTTCCGCGCTGCACGCCATCTTTGTTCACGAAGGTAATATCACGATTCTTAAGTTGCACCGTCACCGGGACCAGCACGGTGTCTTCAGTGATGCGTACAAAATCGGTGAGCACGTCAAAAGGCATGAGGTTGTAAGTAATCTTGGTCCGGACTACTTCCTCAAGATCCTTGAATTTAACGTCGGGTGGCTTGGTCAATTTTGCAAATTGTTCAAGCCGGTCAAATTCCTTGCTGGCATTGGCCGCCGTTCCGGGCCCGGCGCCGAGGGTTTCCAAGCCTCCGTTCAATCGGTCCGCTTTGCTGGTAAGTCCCATCTGCTCGTATAAAGTTTCGCCGCCGTTTGGACTCTCCGCCAATGCATCTTTCTCGCCGCGGTCCATGGTCATGTGGTACTCGCCGCACATGCATGTGTCCACAAATTCAATGATCACTTCCTGCCCAATCCCTTCGAGGTAGCGATAACGCCAATCTTCAAACGGATAGGTAGAAGTCGTTCCGCCGCCTTCTTCCGTCGGACGGTCATAGGTTCCACCCGAGGCGTGCGAATCAACTTCATCGGCAGGGCCAAAGACGATATAAATGCGCCCGCGATCAGTCTTCCATCCAGGGATGCCCGCGGCGAAGTGTTCGTTCGCGTACTCAATCCGGCGGTAATGTTCTTCCTTGTACTCGTTTTCTTCAGTATCCGGCGTGGGGTCGCGGCGCTGCCAGAAAGCTTCGATGAATTGATCGCGTTCCTCGTCATTGGAGAGCTGTTTGAACGCAGAGCGCTCTTCGTCGGTGATGATGTAAGCTACATCCTCATTCAGCCATTTCTTGTACGTCCGGCTCAGTTCCTGCTTCAGGGATTTGGCGTTTTCTTTCTTCTGTTTGTCGGTCAGGGGCCGTTTAAGTGGATCGGTATCCGAGGTAGTCTGGGGTGCCGTCGAATCCGTGCTGGTCGGCTTCGCGTCCTGCGCCACGGCTGAGGCCATTAAACCTAATGTGCTCAGTAATATGAGCGAAAGCCACGACCGTAAACCGGACTGAACCATTATGGGGACTCCTCGGAACTTGCGACAGATACAACAATTCTATGGAATAGGATGCGTCAACGCAAGCAAAAGGCAGCCCAAATTCGACATCCATCCACTACCTGGCACTCGGCTATACTTTGCTTGGTTATACTTCGTATGATCCGGAAGGAACTTTCCTCCCGCATGAGTCGTACAAGGGAGTAGCCGCGCAGGACGGTTCAGGCAGCCAGTTCGAAGGCAAATCGCCCGGAAAGAATGGATTAGAACGAATTAACCGGATAACAAGACGGCAGTTCACGCGTCCAACAGGAATCCAGCCTGGGGCTGACCCTAAAGCAAGACGACAAGACTGGAGCGGTGAGTGTCCGAAAGGGACGAGGAGTCAAAAATGGCGACAGCAGAAGTCATTAATATCGAGCGGCCGGTAGTGTCCGCGCCTCCTGAGTCGGTCATGATCGCGACCATTGACTTGTGGAAGACCTACGACATGGGGTCGGAACAGCAGGTCCATGCGCTGCGCGGCGTGAACCTCCAGATCCGCCGCAACGAGTACGTCGCCATCATGGGACCGTCAGGTTCGGGCAAGTCCACGCTGATGAACTTGATTGGCTGTCTCGACTCGCCCAGCAAAGGCCAGTATTGGTTGAATAACCAGCAAGTCAGCGAGCTGGATGACGATGAACTGGCACGCATCCGTAATAAAGAAATTGGATTTGTGTTTCAGACTTTCAATTTGCTCGCCCGCGCGACTGCTTTGCACAACGTCGAACTGCCGCTGATTTACGCCGGTGTTCCTTCCGAAGAGCGCACCGAACGCGCCAAAGCCGCTTTAGCCTCAGTCGGCATGGAAAAGCGCATGACCCACAAGCCCAACGAGCTCTCCGGAGGACAACGGCAACGCGTGGCCATTGCACGCGCTCTGGTGAACCGGCCCTCCATCATTCTGGCGGACGAACCGACCGGAAACCTCGATTCTCAAACGGGCTTGGAGATTATGGCGCTGTTCGATCGGCTTCAGGCCAACGGCAACACCATCATCGTCGTCACCCATGAGCACGACATCGCTGAGTACGCGCACCGCGTGGTTTACATCAAGGACGGCGTCGTCGAGCGGGATGAGTTAAACGAGAAAAAATAAGATTTAATAAGCTCAATACTGACCCATAAGGCGGGTGGCCCACCTTTACGCCTTTTGTAAAGGTGGGAACGGCGAGGTCGTCCGTCACAGATTTTTGTTGGGGCGGGGAGTAAACTTTGTGCCGTGTCCACCCATCCGGTTCGCTATTACGGAAATCACGATCTGCACTTTATTAATTGCAGCTGCTATCAGCGGCAGCCGTGGCTGGCCAGTCCGCAGCGGCGCGATCTGTTTCTCACAGTGCTCGAAGAAGTTCGCCAGCGTTACGATTTCGTCGTGGTGGGCTACGTGGTCATGCCGGAGCACATTCACTTGCTGATTGCCGAGCCGGAGAAGGGCAATCCGTCGAAAGTGATGCAAGCCGTCAAACAGGGTTTCGCGCGGAGGGTGTTGAAGTCCGTGCGCCGGCGGCGGGTAGCGGGGCAGCAGGAGCTGTTCGAGGTGGGTGCCGAGCACGTATGGCAGAAGCGTTTTTACGATTTCAACGTATGGACGGCACGCAAGCGGACAGAGAAGTTGCGCTATATGCACGAGAATCCGGTAAAGCGCGGATTGGTGCAGGAGCCGGAGCAGCGGCCGTGGAGCAGCTACCGGAGTTATGCTTTCGGGGAGCCGGGCGCGGTGAAGATTAATCAGTGGGGAGAAGCTAAGATGAAAATCCCCGGGCAGGCAGCATGAATGCCCACCTTTACCAAGAACGTAAAGATGGGCCACCCGCCGCGAGCAAAAAGCTGTGACGAACGGCCTCGCGCTCCCGCCTTTACAGAGAACGTGAAGGCGGGCTACCGGCCTTCGAAAACCGCGAATCATAGGGCAGCCGCAGTGATTGAAGATGCATGCAAAGAAAATCCCAGCGATTGGTTGGGCCAACCCGGCTACGGCGTAACGACGACCGTAATGGTGTTAGAGCTGACGGCACCTGTACCCAAATCAGGAGGGATTACGCGCAATACCCTAACCATGTATTTACCCGGTTGGGCCATTTCGTAGAGTTTGCTAACGGTAATTTGGTCTTCGATGATTTCGTTGGGCTTGAGAGGGATGATGACCGATGAGGTTGAGATGCCAACCGTCTCCGCAGCTTTAAGTTTGCGACCGTACTCGGTGTCTGGCACTGCTTTCCCGCTAAGATCGCGCATCTCTACGGAATAGTTCAGCTCCGGGGCCGATTTGAGAATGCCGATTTCATGAGGGGAGGTGTTCTCCAAGGTTACCCAGATATTTACCTCGGAACCGGCTTTTGTGGTTGGTTCTTGAGTACGAATAAAAAGGGCGAACGGGCGTTCGGCTTGAGCAAAAGCTGCCGTGGATGCCAGGAGTAGTGGAATAAATAACCGGACGCCCCAAAAAGATGATCGTTTCATAGAGGCCTTTCGAAAATTTCTTACGGGCATGTGCTCCCTGCTGGGTAGTCGGTAGTCCAAGAGGCGTAGGCGCTGCTTTCCTGGAAGGCGGCAGCGCTGACGCTTGAAGACGGTTGTACAGTCCATAAGCCGTTCTGCGAATTGTAAGTTGCATCGCCAAACCAATTCCAACTTACATAACCAAGGGGGACAGGGATTGAATTCGCCAACCCGGAACTCCACATCACATACATATGCGCGGCCATCTGATCGGATTCTTCCGAATATGCAGGTTTCAGCATGACCCCGGGGTTGTCGTCTGTATAGGTTCCCGTTGCCGGAAGATAAGGGTATGTTCCGTCGAGCCCTGAGCCCGTACGGTGACCGTGTTGCCAGTTATCAGTTTTATTGTGAGGCTATCGATTAGTTGGACGTAGACCCACGTATTCGAATACCCCGAAGGAGCGCTAGCCGAGGGAGTGAACTCAATTCCAATATTGCTACCCGAACCTCCGAGCACTAATTTGGTGTTATTCAACGTATTTATCGTGCCTACCTTCGTCACGACACTAGGGCTACTCGGTCCGGCGACGTTAAATTTTGTCAAAGCGGAGGCAGTACTGTTGTCACTGAAGGTCACGGTAAAACCTACGTTCAGTGAGTTGCCAAGGGTCACCCAGTAAAACGTAGCCGCATCGTTGGTTAGCGTGGCCGTTGTGGAGCCTCCATTCGTGTTGCCAGTGTTAAATCCGCCCACAGTCGTCCCGCCAACCGTCCATTGTCGGCTCTTCACCGTCAGTCCTGACGGCGGGTTGTAAACCGCAGTCAGCGCAATCTGCTGGCCCACCACAACCGACTGCGTCTTGCCATTGATTGTGTTCCCTTGAAATTGTATCTCCGGTGTCACCGTCACGGGGGCGGTGGGATACTCTTTCTCCCAGCCGCCGGTGTCGCCCTGGCAGTACCAGACGTAGCCGACGCCGTCGGCGTTGGTGAGGCCGGGCGAGATTCCCGTCAGCGTGTCTTTGCTGATCGTGGCGATGGCGGGGTTCTGCACTGAGAAGCTGAAGAGGCTGGTCAGGTCCTCGGTCGCTCCTGTGCACTGGTTGATGCCTGTTACTTCAAACGGGTTAGGCTGATTCTCCACCAGATCGAACGAGCCAGGTTCAAAGCTTGAACCATAGTCGCCGCAACAGTCCACCTGCCCGCCGCGTATCTCATGTCCCCATGTGCTATCAGCGCTTTGGCTAGCCGGCAGGAGCGTTCCCTTTCCTCCGATCTGCTGGAGGTCGTAGGTTCCTGAAGTTAGATCCGCAGGCAGAAGATTGCCTTTGCGGTCGGCGATGCGGTTGTGAATCAAATCCTCCACGTTGAACCATAACTGGTCACCAGGCGCGATAGTCTGCTCCAGTTCGTATTTCTTCATCCCGCTGTCGTAGTGCAACGTCAGCAGCGTGTCGGCGGGTTTCGCTCCGCCGTTGGTCACGGAGATCAATCCATTGTGCTTCCCGTCGGCTTTCCACTCGCCGCCCACAAAATATCCTCCTAGATTGTCAGAAAATGGCGTTTCCGTCCCATACTTCCCGGTGCTGTCATAACTCACTGCCGTCGCGATCAATTCATCGGGTTGCACGGTGGCAGACAATGTCACCAGCGCCCAGTGCGCGTCGTCCGGAATATTGAGCGGTTTCTGCATGGTGCTTATGTCAATCTTCCGCGTCTCGTAGGGCGCGAGATTCAGCTCTGGTAGCGCCACTTGGCCTTTCGCCGAATCTCCCCGCCAACTCAGTGTGATGCTGGCGTTCAGGTTTTTGGCTGTCGTATTGCGCACAAAAATCATGGGTTGAAGCGTCGTCCCAGATGGAAAACCCGTTGCAGGGTCGGGAGTTTGCAAGGCCAGCATCGGGGCAAATGTCGTCCATTGCTTCGCGTTCGGGCCCATGCGCTCTTGCACCGTGGTCGCCGGATCGTGGGCAAACATCTTCAGCGTCGCGCCGAATCCCGCCGCTTCATCGGACACCAGATGAACGGCGCTCAGTGCCGGGGCGAATGCAGGCACATCGAACTTCAGCCCGCCATAGCTGCCGCTTAGGCCAGACTCATGCAGCAGTTCGCTCACGTCCAGCCGCTGCGTCTGATGGCCGCCTAAGGTCAACGATTTGCTCCAGTGCTTGCCCGAAGCATCGGAGAGCCACAAAGTTCCGGCAACATTTTCCTCGGCGCTATTGGCGAAGACAAGAATGTCGTGGGCGCCTGCGTGCTGCTGCCACCAGATGCCCTCCCAGCTGCCCGCGCGTGCCATGCGCAACGGCATTTCGCTGGCGACAGTCGGATAAGCGTTCATCCCGAAGCCGACCGGCCGCCCGCGCATACGCAAAGTCACCGCCGCAGAAAGGTTTCGCGCATGAAACGAGCTAAAGCGGAATACCACCGAACCGTACGAACCCGGTTGGTTGAGTGGGTTGGGGAGATCTTTTTGCGGCGTGTAATGGGTCAGTTCGTCATTCACCATCACCGTGACCGCCGCATTCGCCGGAATGGTCACGGGCGCGAGCGCAATTTCCTCCCCTTCCGCCATGCGCAGCAGGGGCACGACTGTGAGATCGGTCGCGCGCAGGTTGTTCTTGAGCTGCAACTCCGTCTCCCACCCGGGTTCGCTGCTCCAATAAGGGGCAAAGACTTCCTGTGCCTTCGGCTCTCTCGGCCGCTGGGCGTAGGCAAAGGTGAAGGCAAAAGTAAAGAACAGCGCGAGTGAAAATATCTCTCTGCAGGAAATCATCTTGCATTCCTTTTGAGTATTCAATTGTCCCTGGGGTCAACAGCGTGAAGAAAGGGAATGCAGAATAGAATCCGCAACCGGCGATGTCAAGTTAAACTTTGGCGAGTTGGTGCGGGCCGCAAACCCACAAACAAACTCCGCGGCTATTGTTCGATAGTTGTGGGCTTGGCGGGTGCCCCACCTCTTACGAGCTTTGTAAAGGTGGGTGGCCCACCTTTACGTTCTTGTAAACGTGGGCATCCATCCTACGCCCGCGAAAGCTGGGGAAGCGCATCAAAATGCTCGTCCCGCGCAAATAAGACAAGCGAATGTTGCAGGACGAGCGCTGCGGTCCACATATCATTCGTCGGTATCGGAGTCCCTTGCTTTCGCAGTTGCCGGTAAACCGAGCCGTAATGATGCGTAGTCTGCTCGTCGGGGTAGAGCACATCCACGCCCGGCTTCAACAGAAAGCGCCGCAGGATGGCTTCGTTGTGCGTTCCCTGTGTGCTCACAGCAAACCCAGCTCGTAATTCTCCAAGCACAATGAAAGGCAGCCAGATCTCTTGAGCGTGTTCAATCGTTTCGACGACTGATGAATCGCCACGGCACAGGTCGGCATAACGATTGGTGTCAAGTGCCAGCCTCATCCCCACATCTCTTCATCAACCTTGTCTTGCTCAACCAACGCATGATCGAAAGCGGCATCTTCGCGCCAACTGCCAGTGATGTCGGCCAGATCGCGCTGCCGCTTGCGCTCCCCGGTGATGCCAGCGCCCCGGGCCACGGCTTCTATCGTCACTTCATTCAGGCTCTTGCCTCGCTCCCGCGCGGTCCGGCGAAGGGCTTCATCCAGGGATCGCGGCACATTGCGAAGGGTATATTGCATGCATAGATCGTAGGCAGTGCAGGCAAATTATGAAATATAATCTAACTCCCTATTCTGCTTGCATTTAGCTGTCATGACACAACTGTCATGACGATGTGTTCCTTGCGGAACATTAGGAATAATAGCGCGCCCGCCAGACGCGTGCTACCAACGACCGGATAGCCCAAGGTGTATTGGCCGTGGGCAGCAGTAGCCATGCAGATCGCGGAAACAAAAAACAAGAAGCTTTTTACTGCACAGTAAGTGAGTTTGGGGCGATTTAGGCCAAATCTTGGTGCCATCTTAATTTCCTTCCGTCGATCAACGTTGTAGGAGACAAAGGGAAATTAACACACCTTAAATTGTTCTTGGTGAGGAAACAGAGACAAGACATTACGAAAGATAGCCAACAAAGTAAGCTAGGATCGGTTCAGTATCCCGAAGACAGAACCACATGCGCTTGAGCTTTTACATGTGCCACCCTCGAGACTCGTTCCATAAAGAGCGCCCCATTTGCCAAAGATCGGGGAAGCAAAGGGGGCACATGGCTCATCGTTCTTATCGAGAAAATCGTACTCCGCCTCGCTCCATGATCCGCCTTTATCTACGAGTCGATAGATGGCCCCGCAGGCGGAGCCTAAAGCAGCTCCGTACAAATTGCCCGCGCCATCAATCAGAAGGCTTGACCATGGCGCGGTCGTCTTCTGCCCGAATGCGTAAAGCTGAATTTCTGCCCATCCATCCAAAGACGGCATGAGCTCGAACACCGTGCCATCGCCCTGTCCCGTCGCTCCGTATAGATTGCCGGTTATATCGAACACAACACCTGCGCGTGGCTGGCCCGGACTAGTAAAGCTGTAAAGAATTTGCTGAGTCCAGGTTCCATCTTTCTCGGTCGGTGCAATGAGCTCGAACACCGCGCCATTAAGAGCATCCCCACCTGTTACGCCACTACCGTAGAGGTTTCCAGAGGGATCCATTACAACACCGGCAAAGGGTAAACCAGCATCCGTGAAGTTCCCTTGGAATTGATATAAAGTCTGCTCGTTCCAGCCGCCTGACCCTATCGGAGTCAGCTCAAAGACTGTACCGCAACCAATTAAGCTGCCGGAAGAGCAACCCGACCCGCCACCGCCTACGTTCGTGGTCCCAAAGAGGTTCCCCAGAGAATCGAATATCAAGTTTCCGAGTGGTGTGGCGCCATCGGTGATTCCGCCGAACGTATATATCACCGATTCCTCCCATCCTCCACCTTGTTGCGGAGACAACTCAAAGACAACTCCACAGCCAACGTTGGTGTGACCATCGGAGCACTGCGACACATTCAAGTTTCCGCCTTCGCCCGTGGTGCCGTATAAATTACCCGCCTGATCAAAAATTAGCCCAGCTCTCGGTTCGGCACCGTCTGCGCCTCCTTTAAAGCGGTAGAGAATGGTTTCCTTCCATGATCTTCCAGGCCTCGAAGGGGCAGTCAATTCAAAAACAACTCCGCAACCGATCTGTGCGCCGTAGATACAGGTCTTGTTCGACCCTCCATTCATGGTTGTCCCGTAAAGATTGCCTTGAGCATCCAACACCAAGCTCGCCACGGGTGCTGACCCATCTGCACCACCCACGAAACTGTGTAGTACCTGAAGCTGCGGGAACGAGGATGCACCCGCATTGATCCCAAGCAATGCGGCTAAAACAATGTGATTTATCACGGACTTAAGCGTTATGGTTAACTTCATGGGGTACTCCGAGAGGTACAGATTTCCAACACAGAAAGTGTACCCTAGGCACGGAAACCTGCAAAGAATTAATGCCGGAAAGACAGGAACACATATCCGCCCCCGCAAATTGAGAAGCATCCAAAGCGATGGGGCTTGACGCCAAGTTGGGGGGAGTGCCGGACCTTCTTTGTTCCCCCCAGTCTCTTGTCAGCGCGCGAGCCAATGTCTGCCTGAAAAAGCAAAGCTTGAATGGAAAGACTGGCTACTGCTCGAGGGTCGTGGGTTTGGTTGCAGCGGTGGCTGCGGGCAATACCGGGGCCTTGGCGACGAAGAACTCGTGGTCGTAGAGGTTGCGGTACATGCGTCCGGCAAGCTCGGCGGCTTTGGGGCCAAAAGTGGGGCGTCCGCCTTCGAGGAAGACGACCACGACGATGCGGCCGACGTCAGTGTTTGCATACGACGCGAACCAACCGAAACGCGTGCCGGCTTTGGAGCAAGTTCCAGTTTTGCCGAGGATATCTTCTTCGTTGAAGTTCAGCTTCACGCTGCGGGCGGTGCCATATTGCACTGCGCCAGCCATGCCGTCAGAAATTTCAGGAATCAGCTCTCCAGTGGGCAGGCGGCGTTTGATGATGGGCTGAAAGTCGGCGATTTGTTCAGGATTGGTCGGGTGTTGCAAATAATAGAGCGTTCCGCCATTCGCAATGGCTGAGACCATGGCGCCCAGTTGCAACGGGGTCATGGAAACTCCTTCACCGAAGGAGCACATCTTGCCGACTCCGCCTTCACTCGCGGGAATCACTTCGTCGGGATACTGGCCAAGTTGTTCGCCGGGAATGTTGTATCCGGCAAGCTCGCCGAGTCCGAACTCGTGGGCGTAGTGGTGAACTTTTTCGAATCCGAGATCGCGGCCGAGGGCTTCGAAGTAGGCGTTGTTTGAGTGCGCGAGCGCGGTCGTGAGGTTCATGCGATAGCTTCCGCCAAGATGAACGGACGTGTCTTTGGTGATGATGCCTTCGCTCAAGGCGGCAAGCGCGACGGAAAGTTTAATGGTCGAGCAAGGCTGCGCGCCGGAAGAGAGCGCAAGCTTCTGGTTCACCATGGCGAGAATGCGTCCGCTGGTGGGCTCGATGGCGACCACGGTACCGTTCATGTCGCCGAGCGCGTCAATCGCGGCCTGGCGAACGACTGGATCTTCTCCGGTGGTGACGTCGCCATCGGTGAGGTCATTCTTCACAAACGAGCTGGCAGTAAAGCGCTCGTAATAGTGATGGCGTCGAGTGTGAAGGCTCGCGCGTTTTACGGGATGATGGACCACGCCGCGGCTGTGCGCCAGATGATGCATGCGGTGCTTGGCATGCGCACTCTCGACGACTCTTTTTGATTTTGATTTCGGGGTAGTAGAGGTGGTGTTAATCGTGGCGGCAAAAATATTGGCGCCGAGCAACATGATTGAAATAGAAATAGCGAGAAAACGGCCGACTTTGGATCCCCGAAAAACTTTAATCAATTGCCCATCCCCGGATCGCATGCCTGAATTAGTGCAAGAACCTGGCCATCAGTCGCCAAACTGACGGAAGCACCTGCAATCCTCCGATACTATGAGACTTAGACACCGAGCGCAACCAAAAAGTAATTTTGTTACTAACTTCTTACAGTAGTGTTAACCCGAATTGGGACAATAAGTTACGTGGGAAAATCGAGGGGTCACCGAACTTCGGTAACAAAATGCCGGGTTACTGGAACGGCACTCCCCAAAGTGGAAAGAGATTTCCCACTTCAACCGCTCGCTTGGATTGACGCCATCGGGACTTTAGGAAGAGAATTACGGCGTTTAGTTGCGGCGACCAAAAAGATTTACAGGCCGCGGCGGAAAAGATCGTATGAATGCAATCCCAGCCCTGCTAACCACGAACCTGGAAAAACGCTTGCTGGCCTATGCAGCGTCGGCCACCATCACGGCGATGGCAAGTTCCCTGCCGGCAGACGCGGAAATTGTTTACACTCCCGCGCATCAAACAATTTCTATCGGCTACGACGCCTACAATCTGGACTTGAATCGTGACGGTATTACGGATTTCCAATTTGTCCATATCTCTACCTGCACATCCATCTGCGTATCGTACATAGATGTTGTCGGCGCTTTGAGCACCAATCAGATCGTTGGCGGCGGACCGCCATCTAGTTTTGCTTCGGCGTTGCCTCGCGGTGCTCTCATTGGATCTAATCGTAAGTTCGATCACTTCGGCCAAATGGCCTATGCGGAAAGCTTTTTTGGAAGCGTGAACTGGAGAGGCCCGTGGGCGAACGGCGGGAAGGGCGTAAAAAACCGCTATCTCGGGCTTAAATTCAAAATCGGCGATGAAACTCATTATGGATGGGCCCGGCTCACGGTCACAACCGACTTTGACCACATCACTGCTTTGTTGACGGGCTATGCCTACGAAACCGAAGCCGATCGCCCCATCGAGGCAGGCATACTTCCTGTGAGCAATCCCGACACTGTTTCTGAGCCAAACATGACTGGGCAAGATGGAACTATGGCGGGACGAGAGAGAGATCTTCAGATATCGGGGACTCTGGGTGTGTTGGCGCGTGGCGCAGCGCGATAGCGGCTGTCGTTGAGGGCGGAGGCTCGCCTAGCCAACTTGGCCTCTCTTATGCACCTTCTCCGCGAGGATGCCCCATGCTTCGGGGCGTTCGAAGCCTAAACTTCCAAGCTGGTGAAAAATCACGCCGTCGAAGTTCGTGGCGCCCACCCTTCGAAAATCGCGAATGGTGGGGCAGCCTCTGAAGAGAAGATGCAAGCAAGAGCGGCGCGTTGGTTGGGCCAGCCACCTCTATTACATTGTTTCATTGCGCTTCCGCATGAATGCGGGCACGTCGAGGTCGTCCTGGGGATCGAAGTTTGCCATCATGCTTTCGCGGATGACAGCTTCGTGCAGTTGGGCATCGCGGGCAGCGCCCATGGAGATGACTTCAGCGTGGGCCTGCTGTGCGGGTAACGAACCTTCAACGACTGCACTTTCCGCGTGCGCATCCTGCATCACCATCGGTGGATTTGATGATCCGCTATCGGAATCACGCTTAAAGAAATCGTCTTCGTTTTCTTTCTGATCACGCCCGCCTACGTTCATCGCCTCGGTTGTCACTACGAATCCGGTGCGAGTTTCGTGCGCATGCGGCTTGCGCCGCACGCACTCTTTGAATCCGGTAGCGATGACCGTGATCTTGACCGCGTCTTTCATCTTTTCGTCGAGCACAGCGCCAAAGATGATGTTGGCGTCGTCGTCGGCTGCGTCCTGGATAATGCCGCAGGCTTCCTGCACCTCAGCGAGCTTCAGCGAAGAAGAACCGGTGATGTTGATGAGAATGCCGCGAGCGCCGTCAATGGCTCCAGCTTCGAGGAGCGGCGACGCGATGGCCTTTTGCGCGGCTTCGGTGGCGCGGCGGGTGCCATTGGCAGTGGCTGTGCCCATGACGGCATAACCCATGCCCGCCATGATGGCTTTCACGTCGGCGAAGTCGCGATTGATGATGCCGGGGATGGTGATGATGTCGGAAATTCCCTGCACGCCCTGACGAAGAATATCGTCGGCCACGCGGAAGGATTCGAAGAAACCGGCATCCTGCGCGACGGCGAGAAGTTTTTCGTTGGGGATGACGATGGTCGTATCCACGGCCTCCATCAATTCGGAGATGCCGCGATCGGCTTGCTGCATGCGGCGTTTGCCTTCGAAGGCAAAGGGCTTGGTGACGACGGCGACGGTGAGCGCGCCCATTTCGCTGGCGAGCGAAGCAATAATCGGCGCCGCACCCGTGCCTGTGCCACCTCCCAGTCCAGTGGTGACGAAAACCATGTCCGCGCCTTCGAGGGCTTCGATGATTTTGTCGGAATCTTCGAGCGCGGCTTTGCGGCCGATTTCCGGATTGGCGCCCGCGCCGAGTCCGTTGGTCAACTTGACGCCGAGCTGAATCTTCATGGGCGCGTTCGACATGCGAAGGGCTTGAGGATCGGTGTTGGCCACGATGAACTCGATGCCTTCCATGCCGGCATCAATCATGCGGTTGACGGCGTTGCCGCCGCCGCCGCCCACGCCGATAACTTTGATGCGGGCGTCGTTCTTGGCTTCTTCGTTAAAGCTGATGCGGATATCGGACTCTTTTTTCATAGTGACCGCCTGTGTGATTTTGAAATTCTTGCAGAAAAGCAGATTCCTCGCACGTTTTCGCTGTCGCTACGAACGGCTCGGAATGATAAGGTGGAGAGAGGGTGCATAATCATGCGCCCTTCTTGGCAAACATCAGTTTCAATTTTGTACTCCAACGGGCATCTTGCAGACCGCGCGCTATTCGCGAGCGTTGGCCGTAACAAGCCATTCCCAAAATTGTGGCGAATTCGGGTTCAGCCAAAGTCGAGGGCATTTTCGCCAGTGGCGCGGGCCCGGCGAGACGGACAGGACGGCGCAGCACCGACTCTGCGACGTCCCACACGCCAGGCAGGCGCGAGGCGCCGCCGGTCATGACGATGCCGCCGACACACATTTCCATCATGCCCGCGTGGCGAAGATTGTCGCGCAGCATTTCAAAGATCTCGCGAGCGCGCGGCTCGAGAATTTCCGCAATCTGACGCTGCGGAATCAGGCGAGACGGTCGATCTCCGACAGATGGCACTTCGATTTCGTTGCCTTCGGGAACGAGCGTGACTACGGTGTTGCCGTAAAGCTTTTTAATCTTCTCCGCGTCCGCAGCCGGGGTGCAGAGGCCAAACGAAAGATCGCTGGTGAAGTGGTCGCCGCCAATAGCAATGCCCGCTGTGTGAGCAACAGCGCCTTCGTGAAAGACGATGAGATTGGTAGATCCGGCGCCCAGATCGGCGAGACAGATGCCCAACTCGCGCTCGTCGGCGCTAAGTACGGAATCTGCACAGGCCAGCGGCTCGTACACGGTGTCGTCCACGTGAACGCCGGCGCGGTTCACCGCGGTGATCACGTTTTGGGTTGCACTCGAGGATGCCGTAACGATGTGAACGCGTACTTCCAATCGCGTGGCCATCATGCCCAGCGGATCATGAACCACGTTGTTTCCGTCGAGGATAAATTCCTGCGGGAGCAAGTGAAGGATCTCGCGATCGGCAGGGATGGGCACGGAACGAGCTTTTTCAACGGCCTGGCGAATTTCTTCACGTCCGATTTCGCGCGATCGTGTACCGAAATTAATCCCGCCATGGCTGTTTACGCCGCGCACATGCGCACCAGCCGTGCCCAGAATCGCGTGTTCAATTGGAATGCCGGCGGAATCTTCGGCACGTTCGACAGCTTTCTGGATGGATGCGACCGCCTTTTCGAGATCGACGATAACGCCTTTGCGCGATCCACGCGACTCGACGATGCCATGACCGCGGTAGCGTACGCCGGAGTCAGTGATCTCGACAACCAGGACGCATGTCTTGGCGCTTCCGACGTCAATCACCGTTAATAAATGTTCGTACTGGTTTCTCATGCTTCGTTACTAGTCCTGTCCTTTGGCGATGGCTGGGCTCGGCTTCGCCGTGCCTGTTTTAGTCGAAACCTGGCTGGAAACTTGGTTAGCCGAGCTTGCAGACGCGGATACCTGTTTGACCCTTGGCGCTGGCTTCTTGTGGGCATGCAGCTTCGTATTCTTGCGAACGGTTTTATGTGCAGTTGGTGCTTTCACATTCGTAGACGAAGCCTTCGCGGCAATCACATGAGTTGGCGAGGGGTGTTCTGTGCCAGCGATAATCTGTCTGTTTACCAACGCAGCTTGCTTGACGCCAAATGACATCGCAGCCCGCGAAGCGGCAGCCGAGAGCGGCGGTGGCTTGGGAGCGCCCTGCATGTCCGGATTGACGATGATTTGATTGTCATAGCGAAGATCGACAGATTCGAGTTTGCTGAACTGTTGCCGCCATTCGCGAATATGGGATTGATAGATTTTGTAGCGATCGAGATAGTTGGAAGAGCCCAGGTGAACCAGCACATCACCCTGAGAATCATTGGGGACAATCTTTACGTCCTCGGGGTCGGAGAGATCGACCTCGCTCAGGTCCTGGGAGTGCTTGCCGCCGTCGGAATCCAAGTCATCCACGACCTGGTTATAAATTTTCATGCGCGCGGCCCGCGTGGAAGGCGGCTCACCCGAACTGGCCCCGACGATTACAGGAAAGGAATATTTGCCTTTGCTCGGCGGCGGCAGTTCCATTAACGCGCCGGAGGCGTCGGTCAACATAATTTTCGAACCGACGCGAATAAAGGCAACCGGTGTGCGTTCATGGATCTCGATGCGCAGGCGGTTCGGAACAAAACGCATTACGCTCGCCGACTCGATCCAGGGAATTTGCTGCAATTGCTCCTGACGCTGATCCAACGGAACAAAGAAGATGTTGCGGCCGATATCACCACCCATGACCTCGATCACTTGCGAGCGGGTGACATTGTGAAAACCGCCGACTTCGATGTCGTCGGATGATTCCACGCGGAAACGCCAGGAGTGCTCGCCGTATTGATAGACGGCGGCAACGGTCGTCCCACAGACGGCGACGACGGTCAAGACAGCCGCAGTCCAAAGTAGACGGCTGGCGGTCTTTTTCGGAAGCGTGCCGCGGCGGACAGAGATGCGTTTTTGTCCACGAAGAAATGGGGATTCCACTTCCGCATCCAAGTCGAGCAAGCGCGCGTCATCCATTTCATCGCGCACGACCTCGTCGGACTGCGGGTACAACTCTTCCTGCGTGATGGTGGAGCCGGATTTCCGCGCCATCAAATCAGGTCAGTTGTCGTCAGGGAACCGAGAGCAAATTAAATATAACTGCAATTCGCAAATTGAGATAGAGAAAATTTGAGGGTTTTGCACAGGGGTGCATGATGAGGAACGAGAATTGGTAGAAACTGACACTATGCCAAGGCAGTCGATCCTTGAATATTTTCAGGCGAGTTCGCGTCCGGACGAGATGGCTGTCGTGTGGCGGCGGGGATACAAGATCGAGCGCTGGAGTTATGAGCGTTTGCTGGCTGCGGCAGGGTGGTTTGCGAATGAATTGGATTGTAGGGAGATCAAGCGCGGTGAACATGTCCTAATCTGGGGAGCGAATTCCGGTGAATGGATTGCGGCTTTCCTGGGTTGCGTGGCACGAGGCGTGGTCGCAGTTCCGATGGATGACATTGCGAGCGCCGATTTTGCCGGGCGTGTCGTGGCGCAGGTAAAGGCGAGGTTGGTCGCAGGTGCCCGCGCAAACGAGATCCATGGTGTTCCGGCTGTTCATTTTGACGAATTTCAATCGGGCTCATTTCAATGGCAGCCAATTGAAGCGACGCGCAGTGACGTCGTCGAAATCATTTTCACCTCGGGTACGACGGCTGAACCCCGTGGCGTGGTTTTAACCCATGGCAATTTGCTCGCGAATCTGGAGGCGATTGAGCGTGAATTTCAGAAGTACGAGAAATATGAGCGGTATGTGCATCCGCTGCGGATTCTTGATTTAGTTCCCCTGAGTCATGTATTTGGTCAGATCATGGGAGTTTTTATCCCGCAGATCCTGGGAGCGACGACGCATTTTATGGATTCGCTGCGCCCGTCGGAGGTTACAGGCACGATTCGATCCGAAAAGATCAACGTATTGGTAACAGTACCGAGGGTTACGGAATCGCTGCGAGACAAGGTTGAGCGCGATTTGGAGTCTCGGGGGGAGATCGTGCATTTTCGGAAGCAATTTCAACAATCAGAAGGTAAGCATTTTCTGCGGCGCTGGTGGACGTTCCGGAGAATTCATCAGCAATTCGGCTGGCGATTTTGGGCCATTGTCTGTGGGGGAGCGGCGCTTTCGCATGACATCGAGCAATTTTGGGGAAGGGTTGGTTATGCCGTCATTCAAGGCTACGGACTGACGGAAACGACGGCTACGGTGAGCTTGAATCATCCCTTCAAGTCGACGAGGGGGTCAATTGGCAAAGCAATGCCGGGGATGGAAGTAAAACTGTCGGAGGCGGGCGAGATCTTGGTGCGAGGGGAAAACATTGCCTCGGGATATTTTCAGAACGGAAATGTGGCTCGTGTTTTGGATGAGGAGGGGTGGTTCCACACCGGGGATTTGGGCGAGCGAGATGAGGGTGGCGCTCTTTTCTTTAAGGGCCGCAGCAAGAACGTGATAGTGACGCCGGAAGGGATGAATATATATCCCGGAGATTTGGAAGCAGCCTTGAGAGCGCAACCGGAAGTCAGAGATTGCATAGTAATTGGGTTAGAGACCGACGGGAACGCGGAGGCATGCGCAGTCTTGATTTTGAAGGAACCTATTGGAGATGCGGCGGAGGCGGTGAACCGCGCGAACCAGTCGCTGGCCCCGTATCAGCAGATTAGACAGTGGCGGATTTGGACAGAGGCGGATTTCCCAAGGACGTCAACCCAGAAGCCGATGATCGGGGAAATTAAGAAGAAACTTGAAACCGGAGAATCGAATAGACCTTCAGGATTACGAGAATGGATTACGAATTGGAAGAACGGGGACAACAGGGATATTTCGCAAGCTTCGAATCTTGGACGCGATTTGAATTTGTCTTCGATGGATCGCGTGGATCTGCTGGCATACTTGGAGGACAGGTACCAAGTCGAAATCGACGAAGCGCAATTTTCAAGTGCCACCAACGTTGGCGACCTGGAGGCCTTACTGCGGCAACCGGCTTCGGCCGTGTCTGTTTTTCCTTTTGTATGGTGGCCGAGGCGATGGCCAATTACATGGATACGCGACGCGGCGTTTTACCTGCTGATTTGTCCGGCGGCATTGATCATGGGATGGCCGCGCGTGCGAGGAAAAGAAAATCTTCGAAGACTTAAGGGCCCTGCACTCTTTGTTTGCAATCACGTGACCACAATCGATCTGGGAATTTTGCTACCCGCGCTTTCAGCTCACGTGCGCCGCCGATTGACAGCGGGTATGGGTGGGGAACGGTTGTGTTCAATGAGGCATCCGTCCCGCGAACGAACCATCTTCTGGAGAATTTATCAGCAAATTCAATATGGCTTGATTGCGGCGCTAATGAACGTATTCCCATTGCCGCAGCGCAGCGCAGTCCGCGAGACTTTTTCGTTCATTGGCGAATTAATTGACGCCGGATGGAACGTTCTGATCTTTCCCGAGGGCACGCTTACAAAAGACGGGAATTTATTGCCGTTTCGCACGGGGATCGGGGTTCTAGCTTCTCAACTAAAAGTACCGGTTGTACCGTTGAGAATTGATGGGCTCTATGAGCTACGCCAAGCTGGAAAGACTTTCGCTGGTCCGGGCAAAGTTCGAATTAGCATTGGCGAACCGATCTTATTCGGCCGCGAAGCGACTCCGGGAGAGATCACACAGGAACTCGAGATGCGAGTAGCAGCGCTTGGCCAGAGGACTTAAAATCAGGGAGTTTTAAATTCAGAATGAAGATGCGACCACAATGCTGGGAACGCTTACCCTTACGTTTTGCACGTGAATCTTCATTTCTGCCATCTTCATTTGGCGCAAAGCCAATAGTTGAGCTTTTTCGGCTTGAAGTTTGCCGAATCCCGCTCTTTCACAGGCTAACGTTGATTGGAGCCGGGCAAGCCGAACTTGCGTTGCTGCCAGGGCTGGCTGGGCAGCCGGGCACTTAGGGTGTCGAGAAAGAGCAATATCGGCATAATTCGCATACTCGACTCCCTGGCCGAGGAAGCGTTCGGCAAAAGAAGAAGCGCGGGCGGCGATCTCGGGAACAATGTCGCCTCTTAACGCGAAATGATTCGTGATACCTACGGCGAGAACCGCGACTGACATCCAGTAAAGCACTTTTTCTGAGACCATCACCGCTCCTTCGTTTCTATGAGCTTAGACGCGGCGGGTAACAAATCGTTATCGAGCCGCTGTGCCCGATTTTGTGAAATTATTTTTACAACTGGGTTAGCGTTGGGCGGGAGCAGCAACCGAGTGCTGTTCCGCCAAATCCAGTTGTTCCAATAACATAGAACTAAGTTGCGAGATGCTGCCTGCGCCCAGCGTGAGAATCATATCGCCAGCCTGGGCAGCCGATGTTACGGCGCTGACGGCGTCGGAAAATGATCCGGAATAACTAACCGCAGTTCCTTGCTGGCGAATTTTTTCGGCTAGCGCCTGTCCAGTGATTCCTTCAATCGGGTGCTCGCTTGCCGGATAGATATCGAGCACAGTAAGCGAATCCGCACCGGAAAAAGCCGTAGAGAAGTCATCCATCAGATCGCGGGTGCGGGTGTAGCGATGCGGTTGAAAGATTACGTGGATTTTACGGAATCCGCATTGGCGGGCGGCGGCGAGAGTAGCACGAATTACTGTGGGATGATGGCCGTAATCGTCAATGACGCTGACTCCACCAGCTTTCCCTCGAAGTTGAAAACGGCGATCCACCCCGCGGAAGTGTTCGAGTCCGGATTGAATGTCGGCGACTTTGATGTCGAGTCCGATGCCGACCGCAATGGCAGCGGTTGCGTTCAAAATGTTGTGCACGCCAGGGACGTGGAGGCTGAATTCGCCGAGGAGCTTACCGGAATAGTTCACTTCAAAGCTACTGGTCGGGCGATTTTCTCGGGGATCGAAGCTTGTTTTCGTGTTCTTAATCAGAAAATGCGACCCCTTGGTTGTGCCATAGGTCATGGCCCTGCGGCGGACTACGCGGATCATCCGACGCAAAACCGGATCGTCATTGCAAAGCACTACCATGCCATAAAACGGCACGCGATCCATGAAATCCAGAAACGCTTGCTTCACATCGCGCATGTTGCGGTAGCAGTCCATGTGTTCGCGGTCGATATTGGTAACCACGGAAAGTATGGGGCTGAGTTTCAGAAAAGATTTGTCGCTCTCGTCGGCCTCGGCGACAAGGTACTGCGACTTGCCCAGACGAGCATTGGAGCCCATAGCATCGACGCGTCCTCCAACGACGACAGTTGGATCAAGGCCGCCCGCCGCGAGGACGGCTGCGACCATGGACGTTGTCGTTGTCTTACCGTGCATGCCGGCGATGGCGATACCGTATTTCAAGCGCATCAACTCTGCAAGCATTTCGGCGCGCTGGATCACAGGAATATGCAAATGACGCGCCCCAACAACTTCCAGGTTGTCCGAGGCGATCGCGGAACTCGCGACAACGACTTCGGCGCCGACGATATTTTCAGCGCGATGCCCTTCAAAGATCATGGCTCCTAACGAGGCAAGACGCTGCGTGACTTGAGAACTCCTGAGATCGGAGCCGGAAACTTTGTAGCCGAGATTCAGCAAGACTTCGGCGATGCCGCTCATGCCGATACCGCCAATCCCCACAAAATGAATGCGTTGAATCTTGGCGAACATAGCTTCTTATCTCTTAGACACCGCAACCGCCATTTGGGCGATTTCTTGCGCGGCTCGAGGATGCGACATGGCTCGCGCCGCTTCGCCCATTTGTTGCAGGCGGGCGGAATCCGCTAGCAGATCTGTGATAGTTTGCGAAAGACCATCGGGCGCAAGTATCGACTCTTCGAGCATTACAGCCGCCCCGCAACGTTCCAACGCTTCGGCATTTCGCTTCTGGTGATCATCGGCTGCACGCGGAAATGGAATAAACACTGCTGGCTTCCCGGCTGCGGCAATTTCCGCAACCGTGCTAGCTCCCGAGCGGCAAACGATCAAGTCAGCGCGCGAAAAATACGCCGGCATGTCGTCAATAAACCGAAATGCTTCAAATGCACCTCCGGTCTGCGCATACGCGGCCATCGCGTCATTATAGTCACGCTCGCCAGTCTGATGGAGGACACGAAGGTGCGGAACTTGTTCGCGCAAAGCTGTGGCGGCTGCGATGACGGCTTGATTGATGGCGTGCGCGCCCTGGCTTCCACCGAAAACAAGAAGTGTCGGAGGCTGGCCCATCGGCCGTGAAGGAATTTCAAAGAAAGCCTGGCGAACGGGGACTCCAGTGACACGCGCATTGCGAAAATATTTCGCGGTTTCTTCGAAATGCACCGCAGCAGCCGAGACAAATCGCGCGACAACTCTATTTGCAAATCCGGGAACAACGTTGGGTTCGAAAGCGAGAGTTGGAATTCTACTGAGCAGGGCTGCCAGCATTGCAGGGCCGGAAGCGTAGCCACCGACACCGATTACGACATTCGGCTTAAATTCGGCCAGTATTCTCTGGGCATCTAGAACCGCTCGCGGTAAATCGAAAGCGGTTTTCAATCGGGTGGCGAGGCTAACATTTTTCAAAGCCCCAACTTTTACCAATTTCAGTTCGAATCCTGCGGCCGGAACTAGACGATTTTCAATTCCACGGGCTGTCCCAATGAACAAGATCTCGGCTGAATATCGCTTCTGAAGCTCTTGCGCAATGGCGAGGGCGGGAATAACGTGTCCCCCCGTTCCTCCGCCTGCAAGAATTGCACGCATGGATTGAATATAAACGGCTCGGTGTCGTCGAGCCAGGCGGTGAACGCCACTCCTACGGTTATTCCGCCTGTTTGCTGACATTCAGTAACACGCCGACGCAAGCCAGCGTCAGGAATAACGACGATCCGCCATAAGACACAAATGGAAGAGGGATTCCCTTTGTAGGCATCAGGCCCAGCACGACGCTCATATTTATGAATGCCTGTACGACCACCATGCTGGTGATACCTACAGCGAGAAAGCGCCCGAAATTTTCGCGCGTCCTCACGGCCGTGCGAATTCCTCGCCACAAGAAAATAGAAAACAACAGCACAACTATCAAGGATCCCAACAAGCCGAGCTCTTCGGCGGTCACCGCGAAAATAAAATCGGTGTGGGGTTCCGGCAAATAAAACAACTTCTGCTTCCCTTCCATCAGGCCGGTCCCAGTTATACCACCGGTACTCACAGCAATCAGAGACTGAATAATATGAAATCCTTTGCCTTGGGGATCGGCGTACGGATCGAGGAACGCCAGTATGCGCGCCCGCCGATAAGCCACGTGAAAAATAAGGAAATAAAGTGGCAGGAGCGACGCCAACAAGGCATAGCCGAGGTACCGCACTTCCATGCCCGCAACAAAAAGCACACAAACAGTAATGGCGGCGCATGCGATGGCGGTGCCTAAGTCCGGCTGGAACACAATCAAGCTGATAAAAACCATCGTGGGCAATGCCGCAGGCAGGATGGTACTGCGCCAATCGGTGATTGTTTTGGTCTTGTCGGCGAGAAAATATGCCAGAAATAGAATGAGCGCAGGTTTCGCCATTTCGGACGGCTGAAAGGAAAAACCAGCTAAGTGTATCCAACGATGCGTATGGTGCGACCGGTCGAGGAAGAAAACGGAAATCAGAAGGAGCGTGGTCGCGCCAAGCAATGTAAATACGACGGCGGGATGCCGATAGCGGCGATAGTCGACCTTCATCGCGGCCACCATGGCGAGCAAACCGGCGGTGGCCCACCCCAATTGCCGCAGGAGAAAGAAATATCCGGAGCCGTAGCGCTCTTTGGCCATGACCGCCGAAGCAGAAAAAACCATCACGAGGCCAATAAAAACCAAAAGCAGGGTGACCGTAAAGAGCCAGCCATCGACACTAACGCGCTTCGCCATGAAGATTCATTTCACCACGGATGGCAAGCTGCGAATCAGCAAGATCTCTGGGGAAGAAGAAAGATGAGTAACTTCTGTGGTTCGGGCAGGCACCGTCTAGTGCTAATGAGCACTCACGCCACGGTTCTGACGGACAACGTACCGACGATCTCCTTGAACCACCTGCCACGCTCTTCATAGTTCGAAAACTGGTCAAAACTGGAACAAGCCGGTGCCAGCAACACAATGTCGCCGGCAACTGCCGTGGACGTCGCAGTTCTCACCGCATTCTCGAGCGTCTCAGCGTTCACTACTGGAGCACCCTTGACCTGGGACTCAATTTTGGCCGCTGCCGTCCCAATCGTGTAGACCTGTTTGACTCGTTGTCGCAATAAATCATTCAACACGGAGTAGTCGCTACCCTTATCTTTGCCGCCGAGAATCAGGTGAATATTGCCGGGGAAAGATTCGAGGGCTTTGACGGTCGCATCCACATTGGTGGCTTTAGAGTCGTTGTAGTATTCCACTCCATCGATCCGGGCGACGAATTCCAAGCGATGCTCAACCGCCTTGAACTGAGCGACCGTCCGTTGGATAATCCCCGGTTCACAGTCGAGGAGCATAGCAGTGCAAACTGCTGCCAGGACATTTTCCAGGTTATGCGCGCCTTTCAGTGGGATCTCGGAGGCCAGCATGATCTCCCTTTGTTGTTTGCCATCCCGAAAGAAAATCTGGCCATCACGCACAAACGCTCCCTGATTGAGTTCTTTGTTGCGGCTAAACCAGAAAACTTGTGCACGCAGACCGCGCGCCATTTCGACACACGTCGAGTCGTCGGCATTCAAGACAGCAAAATCATCGACGTGCTGATTCTCAAAGATGCGAGCTTTTGCCGTGGCGTAGGCGGCGAACGTGCGATGGCGATCCAGGTGGTCAGGCGTGACGTTCAGAACAACGGCGACTTTGGGTCGAAATGTCTCGATGGTCTCTAGTTGAAAACTGGAAACCTCAAGAACCGCAATTGTGTTCTTGTCCGCTCGTTCAACGAGGGTAACTGCCGGGGTCCCGATATTTCCTCCGACGACAGCGCGATGGCCACCCGCCGCCACAATTTCTCCCGTGAGCGCAGTAGTGGTCGTTTTGCCGTTGGAACCAGTGATTGCAACAATGGAACCGGGGAAAAACTGAGCGGCGAGCTCAATTTCTCCAATGACTTTCTTACCCTGTGCCCGTGCCTGAACGAGTTGGGGCACGTCGGCCGGAACACCTGGACTCACGACGATCAGGTCCTGCCCGCCAAACGTCCGCTCGCCATGGCCTCCAGTTTCCACAGCGATGCCTTGGTCGAGCAAGAGTGGAATCTCTTTGCTTAACTGATCCGGCGTCTTTGTATCGGAAACGGTAACGCGCGCACCACGCCCTTTTAAAAAAAGAGCAGAGGCCACGCCTGACTTTCCCAGCCCCACGATTAATACACGTTGATTTTGCAGTTCCATCTGTCGTGCAGAATTATCTCAGTTTTAGCGTGGTTAGGGCGAACAAGGCGAACACGAGGGAGGCAACCCAGAAGCGCACAATGATTTTGGACTCGGACCAACCCAGGAGCTCAAAATGATGGTGCAAAGGCGCCATCTTAAAGATGCGTTTCTTGCGCAGCTTGTAGGAGCCGACTTGCAGAATGACAGACAATGCTTCAATCACGAATACGCCGCCAATGAAGGGCAATAGTAGTTCCTGTTTGATCATGACCGCCACGGTGCCAATGGCGCCGCCCAGAGCGAGCGACCCGACATCACCCATGAAAACCTCCGCCGGGTGGGCGTTGTACCAAAGAAACCCAATGGACGCACCCACCATGGCACCGCAAAAAATCGTCAACTCGCCAATCTGTGGCATTCGCTCCAGTTCTAGATATGTCGCAAATGTCGCGTGGCCACTGACATATGTAAGAACCACAAGAGCCCCTGCGGCAATCACGGTGCAACCAATGGCAAGGCCGTCTAAGCCATCCGTCAAATTCACCGCATTACTCGAGCCCACGATCACGAGCGTGACAAAAGCGATAAAGGGCAGAAAGGCCAGCGGCCACAGCGCGGGATTGCGCAACAGGCTCGCGATCACCAGGTCGGGGCGGAACTGCTTAAAAAAAGGCACGACCAGTTTCGTCGAATAGAGGCCTCGCGTCTGCATGGCAATTAACACAACCGCGATGATGATGCTGGTGGCAACCTGCAAGCCAATCTTGGCCCGGCCGGTCAAGCCAAGGTTTCGCCGGTGCACGACTTTTATGTAATCATCGGTGAACCCAATCGCGGCAAAGGCGCAAGTCGAAAACACAGCAATCCAAACAAAACGATTACCCAGGTCCGCCCAAAGCAATGTCGGAATCACTATAGAGATTGCAATCAGCAAACCTCCCATGGTCGGCGTGCCGGACTTCTTTTGATGTGACTTCGGCCCCTCTTCACGAATGTATTGCCCAATTTGAAATTCGCGGAGTTTGTGAATCACGAGCGGGCCAATCACTAGCCCGGTGAACAATGCAGTCAAGCTGGCAAAAGCCGTGCGAAACGTTAAATAGCGAAAAATACGGAACGGCGGAAAATAATGAAAAAGCTTGAGATAGAGCAGCCAGTAGAGCAAAGAACCTCCGTGCGATCCTTCTTACATTGCGTGTGCATTCTGCGCACGCGATTTCCATGTTTCCAGTGCTCGCTCCAATTTCACGCCTCGCGATGCTTTCAGTAAAATTACGTCCCCGGCGCGAGTTTCGCGAGCCAGCCATTCTCCAGCTTCTTCCGATGTGTCGACAAATTCCGCTTGCATTCCTTTGCGATGCGCGGCTTCCACCATGGGCAATGCCAGCCCGCGCACGCCCAGCAGAAAATCAATCTTCTTCTCGGCGATATGCTCGCCGCACGCCCAATGCATTTGCTCACCGCCGGGCCCTAACTCGAGCATTTCCCCGGCCACCACGATTCTCCGCTTCGCAGGCATGGCCGCCAGCGCATCCACCATCGCACTCAAGGCCTTCGGATTGGAATTGTAGCAATCGTTGATAACAGTGGTGTTGCCGAACTGGACTACCTGCCCACGTTTGTCCGTCGCTCGCAGTGACAATAAGGCATGCGCAGTTTGGGAAAGTGTCAGCTCGCGATCCAGCCCAACCGCGATGGCGGCGAGAGCATTGTGAATGTTGTGTGCGCCCACCAGCGGCAGAAAGGTACGTTCCCGCTGATTGCCAACAACGACGTCAAAAACTGAGCCCTCGGCCCCGCGCAGTTCGATATTTTCGGCCCGTACTTTCGCGATGGCGCTTAATCCGTACGTTACGACCTTCCCGCGAAAGTTCCGGCCAAACAGGGAAACATATTCGTCATCGGCATTCAGAACGGCGACTCCATCGGCAGCCAGAGATTCAATCAGTTCGTATTTAGCTTTCGCAATCCCTTTGATGGAATCAAAGTACTCCAGATGTACAGGAGCAACATTAGTCACGACTCCGATATCTGGCTGCGCAATTCTCGCTAAAGCTGCAATTTCTCCCGCGTGCGACATGCCCATCTCAATGACAGCCAACTCGTGCTCAGCCTCAAGTTTGAGCAGCATCAGGGGCAGCCCAAAATGGTTGTTGAAATTGCCTTCAGATTTGAGCACGCGATAACGAACGCTCAACACATGCGCAATCGCGTCTTTTGTTGTCGTTTTTCCCGCTGATCCGGTAATGGCTACGAGAGGCTTGCCCCACAGGCGGCGCACCGCCGTCGCCAGGCTCTGCAATGCAATAAGCGTATCTTCCACAAAAAGGACGGGTGCCGTGCGCGGATAACGACTGCTCACGTCTCTATTGACTACAGCTGCCACGGCGCCTTTTTCCAGGGCCTGCTCTACATAATCGTGTCCGTCGAGCCGTTCTCCCTTGACCGCAAAAAAAATCTGGCCACGCTGAATCGATCGCGAATCAATCGAATAAGCCTCCGCAATGGAGTTGCGATCGAAGTTGCCTCGTGCGGATGTAAATTCGGCTATACGTGATAGCGGCAACTTCATGAATTGCTCCCCGGTGAGCCGGTGGTAGCACATTCGAAACCGGCTGAGTTCAATGCCTCGCGTGCTACTTCCACATCATCGAAGGGTTGCGCACCAGCTCGCGTAATCTGCACTTTTTCGTGTCCCTTGCCGGCCAATAGCACGATATCTTCCGTGCCAGCTTCTTGGATCGCGAGGGCAATAGCAGCCCTGCGGTCCGGTTCTATCTTGTATTTGACACCGGACTTCTGCAAACCGACGAGCGCATCGTTAATGATGACGATCGGGTCTTCACTTCTCGGATTGTCCGACGTCAGGAACACCATATCGCTTCCCCGCCCAGCGGCGTCCCCCATGAGTGGACGCTTGTTTCGATCTCGGTCGCCTCCACATCCGAATACGGTGATCACACGGCCCTTCTGTCCGGCCTGCTGTACAAATTCCCGAGCAAGGACGGTGAGATTGCGCAATGCATCGTCAGTATGGGCGTAATCGACGACAACCGTGAATGGCTGACCGCAATCGACTTGCTCAAACCGTCCGGGTACGTGCTTCAGCACAGAAATACCCTGAGCAATGTCTTCCCGCGAGCAGCCGCGCGCGTGGCCAATGGCGGCGGCACAGAGAATGTTATAAACATTTACACGTCCAATAAGTTGCGAGAAGACTTCGATGTTGCCGGCAGGCGTGGCCATATTGAGGCGCGTTCCCCGAGGCTTAATTTCGGCCTTAATAGCGTGAAAATCGCCCTTCGACCATCCATAAGTCAAAAGCTGTGATGCGCTCTTCTTGCTGGCATGAATAAGTTTCTCGCCGTATTCGTCATCACTGTTCAGAACCCATACCCGCGGAGCATCCGTACCGCAACCGTCAAAAAGAATTCTCTTTGCCGCGAAATATTGCTCCATGGTCTGGTGATAGTCGAGGTGGTCGCGCGTAAGGTTCGTAAAAGCGGCGACATCAAAAGGTATGCCATACACGCGTTGCTGCTCGAGTGCATGCGAAGAGACTTCCATCACTGCCTCGGTAGCACCCTCTTTCAGGGCATCAGAGAGATGGCGATTGAGTTCCAGCGCTTCGGGAGTTGTATGGGGTGCCGGAAGAATGCGACCAGTCACATGATATTCAATGGTACCGATCAGAAGGCACCGGCGCTTTGCCGCCCTCAAAATCGCCTCGACCAGAAACGCGGTTGTGCTTTTTCCATTCGTTCCAGTAATGCCCGTCACCGCAATTTTTCGGGCTGGCTGACCGTAGTAATTTGCGCTAAGTCGAGCCAGAGCTTTACGTCCATGGGCTATCTGCGCCCACGCTATGCCCTTCCGCGGCTTTTCCGACGAAGAGTCTGTAACGATCGCGACTGCCCCAGTGGAGATCGCCTGATCGATAAAGCGATTTCCGTCGCTGGATTCGCCTTTCATCGCGACAAAGAGATCGCCATGCTTGACCCGTCGCGAGTCGTACTCAAGTCCGGTGATATCCGGATTGCCGCTCTGCGCCAGCATCTCGACGCCATCGAGAATATCTTGAAAATTCATGAGTGTGAGATCAGTCTAGTCCTTCGCACGGAATTGGAAGGCTATCGAGCAAAGCGCACAACGACCTGAGTGCCGGCGGCCACATGCGATCCAGCGGGTGGAGATTGGTCTTGCGCCACGCCGCTACCGAGGGAATCCAGATCCAGCCCGCTGGCTTGCGCCATTTCCGCCGCCGCCCGAACACTCTTGCCAATGAAGGACGGCACGACGATGCCACCCTGTTCCACGTCCAGTACGACCGTTCCCTGAGTGGATGCCACCGA